>JAADHG010000051.1 GCA_013151975.1 Chlorobiota bacterium
GGCGGCTTAAAAAAAGATTTTAGCAAAGCTTCTGACATTCAAAAAGCAACAGCTGTTAGCTTTTCAAAATTACTAGAACTATGTGCTGAAGCACAACCTAAAATGCGTATTCGATTTTCAACATCCAACCCACAAGATATGTCTATGGATGTTATTGAAACCATGGCGAAGTATAATAATATTTGTAATTACATCCATCTACCTGTACAGAGCGGAAGCAATCGCATTTTAAAAGCAATGAACCGTCAGCACACGCGTGAAGAGTATTTTGAGATGATTGACAATATTATGTGCATTCTCCCTGATTGTACAATTTCGCATGATTTAATTACTGGTTTCCCATCTGAAACTGAAGCAGATCATCAAGATACTTTAAGCTTAATGGAGTATGTAAAATATTCGTTTGGCTATATGTTTGCCTATTCAGAAAGACCCGGAACTATGGCAGAACGTAAATTGAAAGACGATGTACCAGAAGCAGTAAAAAAGCAAAGACTTGCTGAAATTGTAGAGTTACAACAAAAGCATAGTTTGTATAGAACGCAGCAGTTTGTTGGTAAAGTTGTAGAAGTGCTTATTGAAAAAGAATCTAAAAAATCGTCTGAACATTGGTCTGGACGAAACGAACATAATACCGTTGTAGTTTTCCCAAAAGAACACTATAAAGTGGGTGATTTTGTAAATGTAAAAACGACTAATTGCACAAGTGCTACACTTATTGGTGAAGCGGTTGGGCTAAGTAATAATAACTAAAATAATAAGATTCCTGCCTTCACTTCGACTTAGCTCAGTGACCACGCAGGAATGACAAACTATGGAATCTGTTCAAGCTATAAAACAACGTTTCGGAATTATTGGTAATGATGCTGTTTTAAATCGCGCTATCGAAAAAGCAATCCAAGTGTCTCCTACTGATATTTCAGTTTTAGTTACTGGAGAAAGTGGTGTTGGTAAAGAAAGTATCCCAAAAATTATACATCAATTATCGCATCGCAAACATGCAAAATATATTGCAGTTAACTGTGGTGCTATTCCGGAAGGCACTATTGATAGCGAATTATTTGGCCATGAAAAAGGGGCTTTTACAGGAGCTACTCAAACACGTTCGGGGTATTTTGAAGTTGCCGATGGTGGGACTATTTTTTTAGATGAGGTTGGAGAACTTCCTTTAACTACTCAGGTACGTTTGTTACGTGTTCTGGAAAATGGCGAGTTTTTAAAAGTAGGCTCTAGTAAAGTTCAAAAAACTGATGTTCGTATTGTAGCTGCCACAAACGCTAATATGTTTGACGCCATTAAAAAAGAAAAGTTTAGAGAAGATTTATACTATCGCTTAAGTACCGTTGAGATTCATTTACCAGCACTTCGCAAACGCAGAGAGGATATCCATTTATTATTCAGAAAATTTGCAAGTGATTTTGCGCTAAAATATAAAATGCCAACCATTAGGTTATCTGAAGATGCTACAAATCTTTTGAAAACTTACAGATGGAACGGAAATATTAGACAATTGCGAAATGTTGCTGAACAAATATCTGTTTTAGAGCATAATAGAAATATTACAGCCGAAACACTACGGCACTATTTACCAGATACTGGACAAAATTTACCAGCGGTAGTGAGTCATACTAAATCTGATAGCGACTTTAGTAATGAGCGTGAAATTCTATATAAAGTATTGTTTGACATGAAAAGTGATCTTAACGATTTAAAAAAGCTCACGATGGAACTTATGGAACATGGTAACAATCACGATGTCCAAAAAAACAACGAAGGTCTCATTCAAAAAATATATAGAAATGAAAAAGAGGATACCATAAAAGAAGACAGAGAAGTCCTATCCATTACCCAAAAAAGTACAGCTCCCGTTGAAATTATTGATGACTCTCAAGACAAATATCACTTTGCTGAAGAAATTGAAGAAGAAGAAACCCTGTCTTTGCACGATAAAGAATTAGAATTAATAAAAAAATCGCTTGAGCGTCACAACGGAAAGCGTAAATTAGCTGCTGCTGAACTTGGTATTAGTGAACGTACTTTATATAGAAAAATTAAGCAATTTGATCTTTAATTTTCGTTTAAAAAATGTCACATTAAGATGTCATACTGAGCTTGTCGAAGCAATTACAAACAATTATAAATGAAAAATATAAAATACATACTTATTGTCACCTTCTCAACGGTACTTTTGGGTTGTGGTGCCTATTCTTTTTCAGGAATATCACTTACAGAAGACACCAAAACATTTCAAGTTAATTATTTTGAAAATAATGCCCCTTTAACAGAACCTGGATTAGGGCGAGATTTTAGAATTGCTTTGGAAGAATTAATTTTAAATCAAACCAATTTAGACCTTGTTAAATCTGGTGGAGATATTGTTTATGAAGGTGAGATTGTAGATTATCGCATATCTCCCACAACGGCAACCTCTAGCAATACAGCTGCCCAAAACCGCTTAACTATTGCTGTTAAAGTTCACTTTTATGACAAAAATGATGATGAAGCTGAGTTTGACCAACGCTTCTCGTTTTATTTCGACTATGCTGGAAGCGCACAATTAGTTGGCAGCCAAAAGGACACTGCAATTGCAGAAATATTTGAACGTATAACTCAAGATATTATTAATGCATCACTTGCAAAATGGTAGCTTCGAGTACCTCAGCCACCGTTTTAAGGTAAACTAAAAAACATCAGCGAATGGTGGTTGAAGCGTTAGAAATCATCAAATAATTAATTAAATTTGGCTTAGCCAATGAATACAACAGATTTTACATATATATTACAGCATCCACAAAATATAACTGCTACACAAATTAGTGATGTAAAATCCATCATTAACGAGTTTCCTTACTTTCAATCGGCAAGAGCTATTTATCTTAAAGGGTTAAAAAACAAAGAAAGTTTTAAATACAATCAAGAGCTTAAAACAACAGCTGCTTATACTACTGATAGAAGTATTTTATTCGACTTTATAACATCAAAAGAATTCCTACAAAATGAAATTTCGCAGCATATTAAACACAATACTGAGCATTTAAAAGCCATTGAAGTAAGTGATATTGAAGATATTTCAGTAAACAAAAGTGTTATTATTGATGATGCATTAAGACAGCAAATAAAAGACACTGAACCCATTTTAGATCCAGCTCTTTTTGAGGCTAAGGTAGAGGCCATTACTCCAGAAGATGTTATTGATATAGATGTCTCAAATATTCAAAAAACTCCTGAAGAAACGCTTGAAATTGGTAAGCCCCTAACTTTTAATAAAAATGAAGTACACTCTTTTAGCGAATGGTTAAAAATTACAAGTTTTAAACCTATTATTAGAGAAGACGAGGAAATAAAAGCAGAACCTTCTCCAAAGAATAATCAAGAAAAAAAGTTTGAATTAATCGATAAGTTTATTGCTTCCAAAGCTAAAATTCAGCCAATAAAAAAAGATGCGCCAACATACAATATTGCCAAAGCACAAATGATCCAACCAGAAGCTTTAATGACCGAAACTTTGGCAAGAATATATGTAGAACAAAAAAACTACAGCAAAGCCATACAATCTTATAAGGTTTTAAGTTTGAAATATCCAGAAAAAAGTGGTTTCTTTGCAGACCAAATTCAAGCAGTAAAAGAATTACAAGAACAAAATAATATATAATAATGAGTACGTTTTCAATATTTTTAGTCCTTATCGTTATTGTTGCATTTTTATTAGTAATAGTAATTATGGTACAAAATCCAAAAGGCGGTGGTTTATCTTCTTCTTTTGGTGGCGGTGGCACACAACAAATTGGTGGTGTTAAGAAAACATCAGACTTTTTAGATAAAAGTACATGGGCTTTATCAACTTTATTACTAGCATTAATTTTACTTTCTAATGTAGCTATTGGTGGTGCTGATGGAACAGCCGAATCTAAAGCTTTAGACCAAAGCGAAACAACAACACAACCATTGCCTAATACTGATAATACTTCAAACAATACAGCAACACCTACTGAAACTAATGAAGTTAGCAAAGACACAGCAAACTAAAATTGCGTATAAGAACATAAAAAAAATGCCAACCTAAAACGTTGGCATTTTTTTTATGTAAATATTCCGAAACAATAGCAGTCAAACAAATGAAAATTTGTCAGTATAACTGTATTGGCACAATTTCTGAACACCGCTAAAGCGTTAAACAAAATTTAATTAACTTAAAAACATTAAAAAAAATGGCTTTAAATATTAAACCATTAGCAGATAGAGTTCTTATAGAACCGTTAGAAGCTGAAACAACTACAGCTTCAGGAATCATTATTCCAGACAACGCAAAAGAAAAACCGCAAAAAGGAAAAGTAGTTGCTGTTGGTAAAGGCACAAAAGATGAACCAACAACTGTTAAAAAAGGCGAAACTGTTCTCTACGGAAAATATGCTGGAACAGAACTAAAGCTAGATGGTAAAGACTATTTAATTATGCGAGAAAGTGATATTCTGGCAATCGTGTAACGATTGTCATTCCCTCGTAGGAGGGAATCTTATCAATAAACAACTAAATTCAATTCAAAAAATTTCCTTCCCAAGTTTCTTAACGAGGGAATAACAAAATAAAAATTTTAATTATGGCAAAAGATATAAAATTTGATGTTGAAGCACGCAACGGTTTAAAGCGTGGTGTTGATGCTTTAGCAAACGCAGTAAAAGTAACCCTAGGTCCAAAAGGAAGAAATGTAATAATAAGCAAAAGTTTTGGTGCTCCGCAAGTCACTAAAGATGGTGTAACAGTAGCCAAAGAAGTAGAGCTTGAAAACGAGCTTGAAAATATGGGTGCGCAAATGGTAAAAGAAGTCGCTTCTAAAACAAATGATCTTGCTGGAGACGGAACCACAACTGCTACTGTATTAGCGCAAGCAATTGTGAAAGAAGGTTTAAAAAATGTTGCTGCAGGAGCAAATCCTATGGATTTAAAACGAGGTATTGATAAAGCTGTAGTAGCCATTACAAAAGACCTTGAAAAGCAAGCTAAAAAAGTGGGTGACTCTTCTGAAAAGATCGAACAAATTGCTGCTATTTCAGCAAACAATGATGATACCATTGGCGAATTAATTGCAAAAGCATTCGATAAAGTTGGAAAAGAAGGCGTTATTACTGTTGAAGAAGCTAAAGGAACAGATACTTATGTAGATGTTGTAGAAGGAATGCAGTTTGATAGAGGGTATTTATCGCCTTACTTTGTAACTGATGCTGATAAAATGATTGCCGATTTAGAAAATCCATATATTTTATTATTTGACAAAAAAATATCTAATCTACAAGAAATTCTTCCAATATTAGAACCTGTTGCACAATCTAGCAGACCGTTATTAATAATTGCTGAAGATGTTGACGGGCAAGCTCTAGCAACACTAGTTGTAAATAAATTACGTGGCGGACTTAAAATAGCTGCTGTAAAAGCACCAGGATTTGGAGACAGACGCAAAGCAATGCTTGAAGATATCGCCATATTAACAGGAGGAACAGTAATTTCTGAAGAACGCGGATTCTCTCTAGAGAATGCCGATTTAACTATGCTAGGAACTGCTGAAACGGTAACCATTGATAAAGACAATACAACTATTGTAAATGGCGCTGGAAAAGCAGAAGATATTAAAGCAAGAGTAAACCAAATAAAAGCGCAAATTGAAACAACAACTAGCGATTACGATAAAGAGAAATTGCAAGAACGTTTAGCCAAATTAGCTGGTGGCGTTGCAGTACTTTATGTTGGAGCAGCAAGCGAAGTTGAAATGAAAGAAAAGAAAGATCGTGTTGATGATGCTTTAAATTCAACGCGTGCTGCTGTTGAAGAAGGTATTATTGCTGGTGGTGGTGTTGCCCTATTAAGAGCAAAAGCTGTTTTAAGCAAATTAACTACTGACAGTTTAGATGAAGTTACTGGAATTCAAATTGTAGCTCGCGCTATTGAATCGCCATTAAGAACCATAGTAGAAAATGCTGGTGGAGAAGGCTCGGTTGTAATAAATAAAGTATTAGAAGGTAAAAAGGATTTTGGTTATGATGCAAAATCTGAAAAATATGTCGACATGCTTAAAGCAGGAATTATTGACCCTAAAAAAGTAACACGTATCGCATTAGAAAATGCAGCATCGGTTGCAGGAATGATTTTAACTACGGAGTGTGCTTTAGTTGACATTAAAGAAGACGCACCTGCAATGCCACCAATGGGAGGTGGCGGAATGCCAGGAATGATGTAATAGCAATACAATAGCTATAAATAAAAAACGCCTCAATAATTAATTGAGGCGTTTTTTATATTTTAGGATTATTTATCCTTCTGTTTTTGTATCGGTGTCTCCGGTCTCATGATCATGCCCATCGCCTTCAGACTTACCATCCATTTTCTTTTCTACTTTTTTCATGTCCATATTACAAACTGGACATTTTCCCGCTTTGTCGTAGGTTTTACCTTTTTCACAATTCATTGTGCATTGGTATTTGTCATTCATTGCCATGTCTGCTTTATCTGCAGCATGATTTTCTTGCATTTCTTGTGCTTCTACTTCAGTTTTAGTTTCAGGTGCTGCTTCTTTCTTTTCTTCTTTACATGACGTTAAAACGACACCAAGAGACAAACTAAGTGCTAATAATAAAATTGATTTTTTCATAATTTGGTTTAAATTTTAGTTAAAGTGTTTATGTTTAAACAGCGAAATATACTAAATATTGTGCTATAAATTACTGTTGTTGTTTATGATAGTAAAATGCTGGTAGTAACAAAATTAATAATAATGGCTGAATTAAAAAGCGTCTAATATTAAAAAATAGGTAATAATCTTCTTGATGCGGATTTAACACAAAGTATAAAAACAGTAATAGTAATATAGCATACGCTATTGCATATATAATAACTGAAAACTTAATAACACTTCTATCCTTAAAAATAACATACAAGATACCTAAAGAAATAATTGTATTTAATAGATATCGTAGTGTTGTAAATGTTATTAGTTTAAAAACCTCTCGTCTGGGATTATCTATATATAAATAATCATTTTGAAAGAATAATAAATACGGATCATAAAATAATTGATCTTCAAAAATACGCACTAATATTAGAAGTACAAACAAGACAAAAAGCAATATGTACTTTGCAAAATTAGACATTTTTAGTGCTGTTTTCTGCAAATCTGTTTACCCATAACATCCACAATAAAAACACCAATCCATATATAATTAGTGGGAAAATAACGGTATGCAAAATTTCTTTTCGCCATGGATAATGAAACAATCCAATAGATAAAATTACTATCCTAATAAGATTTACAATATAAATTAACACACTTCCAAACAACAGATAGAACATTGTTGTTTTCCATTTTCCTGCAAAAGCAATAATGAAAGACACAAACAAAATAATAATACTAATAGAGTTACACCCTTCTATAACTCTTGCAACAAACTTGTTATTAATAATAAGCTTCATTGAAGCCTCGTCTGGGTGCTGCTCTATTTGTGCCGAATAGCCCACGGTTTCTATAAGTGACTGACTTTGTTTTGCCACCAAATTGGTAAGGTAATCGGGATAATATCTGGAATTTTCAGAATAATCTAAGTATAGCTTATAGGTAATAGATAAAACACCATACACCACTAAAAATGTAATTATAAACCTAATTACCGACTTATATTTTACAAAAAGTGCTTTCAATTAAATTGGGGTTTATGAATTAAAATTATATAAAAAACCAGTGTTATTTTTTAGTCCATTTTAATACTTTTACCAAAACTAACAACAGCATGAATTTAGATAACTTAAAACCAAAAGTAACTGAAATTGTATCAATTACAAATGAAACGGTTGAAAATCGGTTGTATAACATTTGTGAACTTCTTGAAAAGAATGTAGATTATTATAATTGGGTTGGGTTTTATTTTAAAAATGGAGATAAGAACGAATTAAAACTCGGTCCTTATGTTGGTGCACCAACAGACCACACTATTATTCCTCTCGGAAAAGGCATCTGTGGTCAAGTAGCTGTTAGTAATGAAAACTTTGTAGTGCCCAATGTTGCAGCGCAAGACAATTATTTAGCATGTAGTATTAGTGTTAAAGCCGAAATTGTAATTCCTATTTTTATTAATGGCAAAAATGTTGGACAAATAGATATAGATTCTAATACTACTAACCCATTTACGAAAGACGATGAATATTTTTTAGAGTTTGTTTGCACTAAAGTTGCCGAAATTATGTAGTTGTTAATAACTCTTCTTTTTGGTTGAAAAATCAACTCCTTTTTCATTTATTAAACCTTTATTATATCGTTATTTTTGCGGCAACAACAACTCACATTCCAACACAACAAAAATGAGCAACAACAAAACGATAAAATCGGCATTAATTTCAGTTTTTAGTAAAGACGGCTTAGAACCTATTGTAAAACAACTAGACCAACAAGGTGTTACCATTTATTCTACAGGTGGTACACAAAAATTTATAAACGATTTAGGCATTGATGTTGTTCCTGCCGAGGATATTACTTCGTATCCTTCAATATTAGGAGGGCGTGTAAAAACATTACATCCAAAAATATTTGGAGGAATCTTAAATCGGCAAGATAATGCTCAAGATGTTGCAGAATTAATAGCATACGAAATCCCTCAAATTGATGCTGTAATAGTAGATTTATATCCTTTTGAAAAAACAGTGTCTTCAGGAGCTAGTGAACAAGAGATTATTGAGAAAATTGACATTGGTGGTATCTCGCTTATTCGTGCTGCTGCAAAAAATTATAATGATGTGATTTGTGTATCATCAGTTAATGATTATGCCGAATTTTTAAAGTTAATTTCTAAAGACAATGGCAGTGTTTCATTAGAAGACCGGAAACGTTTTGCTACAAAATCGTTCAATGTTTCTTCACACTACGACAGTGCTATTTTTAATTACTTCAACAAAAATCATGAAGAAGCTGCTATAAAAATTAGTGAAACTAATGGCAAAGTATTGCGCTATGGCGAAAACCCACATCAAAAAGGATTTTTCTTTGGCGATTTTGATGCGTTGTTTACTAAACTTCATGGTAAAGAATTAAGTTATAACAACTTATTAGATGTTGATGCTGCTGTAAACCTTATGAATGAGTTTAAAAATGATGCACCAACATTTGCTATACTAAAGCACAATAATGCCTGTGGTTTGGCACAAAGAGATACTCTACATCAAGCATATACTGATGCTTTGGCTGGAGATCCAGTTTCTGCTTTTGGAGGGGTTTTAATTAGTAATACCGAAATTGATAACACAACAGCCGAGGAGATACATAAACTATTTTGTGAGGTTGTAATTGCACCTTCTTTTAGCGACGATGCATTAGCGTTGTTAAAAGGGAAAAAGAACAGAATTTTATTAATATTAAATGATATAAAATTGCCTCAATCAAGTGTTAGAACGTGCTTAAACGGAATTCTTGTTCAAGATAAAGATACCATTACTGATGCTATTGAAAATTTATCAAATGTTACTAATAACAAACCCACAGAAACTGAATTAGAAGACTTAATTTTTGCTTCAAAAATTTGTAAACACACAAAATCTAACACTATCGTATTAGCAAAGAACAAACAATTATGTGCTAGTGGTACAGGGCAAACCAGTCGTGTAGATGCATTAAACCAAGCCATACACAAAGCACAATCTTTCAACTTTAACTTAAAAGGAGCTGTTATGGCAAGTGATGCATTTTTCCCATTTCCAGACTGTGTAGAAATAGCAGATAACGCAGGGATTACAGCAGTTATACAACCTGGAGGTTCTATTAAAGACCAATTAAGTATTGACTATTGCAATGTTCATAAAATAGCTATGGTATTTACTGGGACACGTCATTTTAAACACTAATTAAAGCAATTTATTTTTAGAAGTCCGTTTTTATAATTATAACGTATATTTTATTACATTTACAATTATTCAAATTTTTGTATTAACAACCCTCACAAAATTTAAAGTAGCACATGGGATTTTTTGATTTCTTAACCGAAGAAATTGCAATAGATTTAGGAACAGCAAACACGCTTATTATCCACAACGATAAAGTTGTGGTAGATAGTCCATCAATAGTCGCAAGAGATAGAATTTCTGGTAAAATAATTGCCGTTGGTAAAGAAGCCAACTTAATGCAAGGTAAAACGCATGAAAATATTAAAACCATTAGACCATTAAAAGATGGAGTAATTGCCGATTTCGATGCTTCAGAGCAAATGATAAGCATGTTTATTAAAAACATTCCTGCTTTAAAAAAGAGACTCTTTGCACCTGCACTTCGCATGGTAATTTGTATTCCTTCAGGAATTACCGAAGTAGAAATGCGCGCTGTAAAAGAATCCGCAGAGCGTGTTAATGGCAAAGAAGTTTACTTGATTCATGAACCAATGGCAGCAGCTATTGGTATTGGTATAGATATTATGCAACCTAAAGGAAACATGATTGTGGATATAGGAGGAGGTACTACAGAAATTGCGGTTATTGCCTTAGGAGGTATTGTATGTGACAAGTCTATCAAGGTGGCTGGAGATGTTTTTACAAATGATATTATTTATTACATGCGTACACAACATAACTTATATGTTGGAGATAGAACTGCTGAAAAAATTAAAATTCAAATTGGTGCAGCAACCGAAGATTTAGATCTCCCTCCAGAAGACATGAGTGTTCAAGGACGTGATTTACTAACTGGAAAGCCAAAACAAGTACAAATCTCGCATAGAGAAATTGCAAAAGCTTTAGACAAATCTATATTACGAGTTGAAGATGCAGTAATGGAAACTTTATCGCAAACACCACCAGAATTAGCTGCCGATATATACAATACCGGAATTTATCTTGCCGGTGGAGGCTCAATGTTAAGAGGTTTAGATAAACGTTTATCTCAAAAAACAGACTTACCCGTTTATATTGCCGAAGACCCTTTAAGAGCTGTAGTAAGAGGTACAGGAATTGTGCTTAAGAACATTCCAAAATATAAAAGTGTATTGTTAAAATAGAGTGTAACTCATGCAACAAATCATAAATTTTATACTAAGAAACAAAACCTTTCTTTTGTTTTTGTTGTTGCTATCTGCATCCCTTTTTTTAACGATTCAATCACACTCCTATCATAAAAG
>JAADHG010000017.1 GCA_013151975.1 Chlorobiota bacterium
GGAATACTAGAATTAAAAGGCGCTTTGTTTTTAAAAAAATAATCTTGTGCAAATGCAGAAGTTACCATGATTGTGCACAAAGCCATGGTAAAAAAGTATTTAGTTAGTTTCATTAAGAAAGTATTATATAAATTGAATTTAAAAGTAAAAATAAAATATTACTTTATGATGAGATGTGGTGTTTTTAACAAATCCCAATCAATAACCAAACCGCCTGCTAGCGATTGTGCTATTTCTTTTCCGTATAAATATTCGCATAGGTATAAGGCAGCTTCAAAACTTTTTGCACCACCCGAAGAGGTAATATACTTACCATCGTGCACAAAAAACACGTTTTTTCTAATATCCAAGTTTGGAAACATGGTTCGCATTTTATCAATATCACTCGGGAAAGTGGTTGCTACTGCATTATCTAAGACACCTGCTTTTGCCAATACAAAAGCACCATCGCAATGTGAGGTGATAAACTGGGCGTTTTTATCAACTTGTTTTACAAAATTAATTAGGACTTCGTATTCAAGGTCTGTATCTAAATGATGCTCTGCACTTGGAACAACAAGTATATCAATCTTTGGAAGCGAATCTTTTACATAATTATAATCAGGGAGAATACGCATGCCTTCAAAAGTAGTAATGGCATTGTCGGTATTGGCAACAGTAAACACATTCATAGCTTTAATATTATCTCTATAAATGGTGTGCTGAAAAATATCGTAAGGCGCAGTTAATTCTGTATTATAAGTACCGTCCATAATTAAGAACGCTACATTATAACGGTTAGGCTCTAGTTTTGGGAATTGCTTTTCGGATTTGTCATTCTGAACTTGTTTCAGAACCTCATTATTCTTTACTTTTTTTTCTTCGGAAGTATTGCAGCTTAATAAGATTGCTATTAATAGAAAGGGAATTATTTTTTTCATTTTAAATTAATTTAATAATAACCTCTCGATAATATTTTCTAACGAAAATCACTCGATGTGACATTCTTATTTATTAGTTTGAGTGATTCTGATAATCATCAGGATTATATCGAGAACTAGTTGATTCGCCATGGTGGATTTTTTCTATTGTCTCCGGCATGATATAAAATAATAGTATTACCATCCGGATCTTTTAAATGTGTTTCTCGCCATAGCCACGATTTATCTTCAGGCTCTCTGGTAAATATAATTCCTTTTTCTTTAAGTTGTTTTACCAATGTATCTAAATTAGTATCTTCAAAATAAATGCTTATGCCATTGCCTTTTGGTAGTTCTTCAACTTTATGAATAGAAAACGTACTCTCACCGTCAGGGCATTCAAAGCGTACATATCTTGGCAATGCATCAACTATAAGGTGCAATCCTAATTTCTTATAAAATACTACTGCCTTTTCTAAGTCAATAGATGGGATTGTAATCTGATTTAAATTCATTGTCTTATGTTTTTAGATTGCATAAACTGTTTTAATATAAATAACAGAATAGCACATAGGCCAGCCAGCATAGTAATGACATACCAGGTGTTATCAAAACCAATATTGCTTACCATTTGCATACCTGCGTTATGCCCAAAAATATGAGCCATAGAAAAAGAAATACTGTATAATGCCATATATTCTCCTTGATTACCTCGTTTGGCGCGTTGCATTGCAAAGGCATTTGAAAACGGAAAGGCAATCATTTCACCAATGGTCATGAGTAGCATGCCAACAATAAGTACACCAACCCAAGACGTCATGTTTAACACTAAAAAGCTTAAACCTGTTAGTATCGCACCAAAGAGCATGAGTCCGGTTTTGGTAAACCTACTATTCTCTAACCACTTTATAAGGGGCATTTCAAATACAAAAATTATAAAACCGTTCATTCCCATGAGTAATCCTATTTCCAATTCGGTTAAGGTATGTACGTCTTTATAATACAAAGGCATTGTAGAAAAATACTGTAAAAACACAATACCAAATAGCATCATGGCACCTAAAAATATTAAAAAAGGAGTGTCGCTATATGCCGATTTTGGGTTATCTACTTTTACAGTATCTAATGGTGTTGACTTTTTTGGATGAAGTACATTAAGTAATACAACGGTTGCTATGATGCAGGTAATACCGTCTATCCAGAATAAACCAGTATAGCTCATTGTAGTTATTATAATACCACCAATGGCAGGACCCGCAGAAAAACCAAGGTTAATAGCAAGCCTTATTAAGGTTACACTTCGTGTTTTATTCTCAGGTTTGCTATAAGCACTTAAGGCAACAAACATTGCGGGACGAAACATATCGGCAATGAGCATTACTAAAAATATCCCAATGCAAAATGAAACAAAGCTTGTTAAAAACTGCAAAGCAATAAATAAGAAACCAGTGGTAAGCAAACTAAACAGCATTACTTTATAGTAGCCTATTTTATCGGTTAACTTCCCACCTAACCATGAACCAGCTACCGAGCCTAGACCAAAAGCACTCATAATCCATCCCACATCTTTAAGTGTAAAATCTAAACTTTCGGTAAGGTATAAAGACAAAAAAGGAATTACCATGGTTCCAGCCCTATTAATAAGTGTAATAAGTGCGAGCCACCAAACTTCTCTTGAAAGACCTTTAAAAGTATTTATATAGTTGCTAAATAGTGTTTTCATTAAAAAGTTTATTTGTCATTCCCTCGAAGGAGGGAATCTCATTATGAAATCCCAACTTTCGTTAGAATAGTAAAATATTGAATACAATATTTTACTAAAATAAAAAGTCCAACTTCATAGTTGGACTTTTATATATTGTAATATTTTATATTTATATCATCACAATAGATAGCGTGTCCAACTTCCAAAAGAAGTGGTCCATTGTTGCTTATTAATTATGACGTTGTTTAACATGATTATTTTTTTGATAGGCCAAAGCTATGGAAAATAATTGTAAGTTGTATTTTTGAATAAAAAAAGAAATTTATGAAGAATATATTCTATTTATTACTCATTATTTTTGTGTCTGGTTGTTCTCAAGAAAAACAAAAAATTCAAGGGGAAACAGATTTTCAGCGTAAGATAAATGCTGAATTTAAGGATGCTTCAAAATCTCCTTTAAAAGATAAGGATAGAAAAGATTTTAGAGGATTAGATTTTTTTAAGTTTGATTTAGCTTATGTTGTTACTGCGACTTTAAAGCGTACTCCAGACTCGAAATGGTTTAAAATGAAAACCACTACAAATAGAGTTTCTAACGAGCGGGTTTATGGTATATTATCGTTTGAATTGAAAGGAGAAAACTATGAGTTAAATGTATATCAAGGAGAAGAATTAATGAAGAAAAAGGGTTTTGAAGACTATTTGTTTCTACCTTTTTTAGATGACACTAATGGTGATACTACTTATGGAGGAGGACGTTATATTGATTTAAGAATTCCTGAAAGAAATACTATTGTTATCGATTTTAATAAAGCGTATAATCCGTCTTGTGCATATAATGAAAAGTATTCTTGTCCAATTGTACCAAGAGTAAACTACATATCAACCGAAGTGAATGCAGGCGTAAAGGCTTTTGGGAAACACTGATTTAGTTTTAGCTAACAATCTGCAGTATGCTGTAAATATCATTTTGAACGAAGAGAAGAATCTATTTCACTTCGTTCTTAGATGACTGTCTAACTAAACTTAATTTTTAATTATTTTTTTTGAAATACTTCCTTTTTTGGTTTCAAGTAATAACAAATATGTTCCAATAGAAAAACTTGAAATATTAATTTTTTCTAATTGATTTGTACTTTGATATACTTGTTTTCCGTTAAGATCATACAAAACAGCATTTGTTATTTGATTTCCGTTTGGCATGGATATATTAATATAATCTGAAGTTGGATTAGGAAATAATTTTATTTCGGCTAAAGTTTCAGAATTAACACTTAAAATACCATTGAGTGTAAACATTTGTATTTCGTAAAGTGACCACGTACCATCTGCGTTTTGTATTCTAATATGTAAATAATGGTCGCCTTGTGCTAAGTCTGTTGAGGTTGGAATTATTAAATTTTTATCTAAAACATCACCGTTTACAGCTAAAGGAGTTGCCATTCCAAAACCAGGATCTGCATCAATAAAATATTCGGCTGCAGTTATGGTTGCTGCATTTACATCAGATGCAGGAGCTACTCTAAAGGTTTTATGTTCATATAAACTCCATTGGTTATTGCTGTTTTTTACACGAACAAACAACCGATGAGTTCCTAAAGAAAGACTTCCTGTTGGAATGGTAAGTGTTTCGTTAACTACTGCGCCATTAATCACATTAGCAAAGGTTGCTAACCCAACTCCAGGATCTTGGTCTATAAAATATTCGGCTTCAATAATATTAGCGGTATTATTTTCAGAAGTGGGAGCAATTCTAAAGGTTTTGTGTTCATAAAAACTGGCATCGCCATTAAAGTTTATTGTTCTTATAAAGAGACGGTGCGTGCCAATAGTTAATCCTGAGGTCGGAATACTAAAACTTTGGTTAACAAGTGCAGCATCAGGATTAATATCTATGGATGTTGCTAAGCCAACTCCAGGATCTGTATCGAAAAAGTATTCTAAGCTTGCAATATTTGATTGTGCTAAAGTTAAACTAACACAAAAACAGCTTATTAAAAAGGTATATAAAGCTTTCATCTGTGATTAGTTTTAGTTAGTTTTATTGGCATTTGCTTTTAGGTTTACGCTTAGATTTGCTCCAGCAGGAACCATATTGTTGCTAATAGTCATTTCGGTTAAATATGGTAATAAAGTTGGGTAACCTCTCATATCGAAATCATAAAAACCATTGTAAAGACCAACGTTGTTTCCATCTGTTCCTAAAGAACCTGAACCAATATTGTAATCGTTTAACACATCAAAAGTTGGATTAGTTCCTGCTGGAATACTTACAAATTGAGGATTAGTATTGTCGAAGTTTCCTGTTCCGTTTAGTAAACCTAAAGTTATTCCATTATAACTATGACTGATACAATTATTAAAAATAGTAGGAGTTCCTCCAGACTGCCAAAAAGAACCATCAAATATACTTGTAAATACGAAAATGTTGTTTTGCGCTACAAGATCTGTTGGAGTTGAAAAGAAAGATTGAACTGTTGAGCCATTAAATGTTACAATGTTATTATTAAATATAGTAGAGCTATTAAAATTTGCAAGACCATTTACAGGAACAGAATTAAAAAAGTTATTGTTAATAGTTATGTTAACGCTAAATAAATTGTTAGCGTTTAATGTAACATTATTATCAATGATATTGCCTTGTATAATAATATTATTAGCATTTGCAAGATTCATTATAATATTAAATACTTTACAGTTTTCTATTGTAATGTTAGACTGCGTTCCTGATATATTGACATTAGTATTTACTAATGCTTCAACACCACTTAATTTTACATTACTTGCAGAAATTGTAATATGACCAAAAGATGCTCTCCTACCACTATTTAATTCTGGAGTATGACCATTACCATAAACAGTTACTTCTTTATTAATAGTTACACTACCATAATTGTTTATAGAAGGTTGCACATAAATAATATCTCCATTTACTGCTGCAGTAACTGCTGCTGGAAATGTACTGTACATATGAGTAGGTGTTGTATCTACATTTACATTGTTATCTACAATTAAAATATTTTGAGCTTGTGTGTAGCTTATTACTAAAAAAGCTACAAAAAGTAATAATTTTTTACTCACTAGGTTTCTATTATCTAAAAGCTCGTGAAATTTTGTTGAAATTTTCATGATAAAACTTGGTTTATGATTTAAGAATCAAAAATCATGATAATACAAACACAAGAACATACGTAGAATTGCGTATATTTTAAGGTTTAAGTCTAGTTAGTAGAACAGAAAGACTTAAGGTTAACGAAGCATTGTTATTTCACAAGAAAAATCCCAAAAAATACAGCCAGAAAACCAATTATAAAACTAGCAATTGTATAAAGTGCAAAACTGGTAAAATCTCCTGCTTTTAAAAATAAGTGTATTTCATAAGCAAAGGTTGAAAATGTTGTAAAACCACCACAAAATCCTACGGCGACAAACAAAATAGTATTGCTAGAAATGGAATTGTATTTTAGAGCTAATCCAAGAACTAATCCTATTATGAAACTTCCAATTATGTTTGCTGCAAATGTACCATAGGGGATTCCGGTTTCAGCATTATTTAAATATTTCCCAATAATGTAACGTAGTGTACTACCAATGCCTCCACCAACAAAGACAAGTAAAAGTTGTTTCATATTTTTATTCTTCTTTTAAGGGAATATAAATTTCTGTAACCCAATCTGCTGGATTTGGATAATTTCCTGGGTCAGTGGTATATATTTCAAAAGGTTTATTAACTGTTGATTGTTCTAAATTATTATCTGCAATATAGGTCATTGTTGTTTTCCATGCTTTAGGTAAATTATTATAATTGCCTTTAAGTGTTGCTTTTAAAACTTTTTGTTTAGGCATATAACCAGATAAAATATCAGTATCTCCAGTAACCACAACTTTTTCTTTTACAGGCATACCATTACTCATAATAACGCTACCATTTTCAAAATTCATATCGTGATAAATAGTAAATGGCATTCCGTTCATAGCTATATTATGCTGTCCCATAAACATACCAATACTACCATATTGTTGTCCCATTACTTCGCTAATATTACTAGAAGTTGCATTAGTGGTTTTGTATAAATAAAAACCACCTCCATATTCAGTAATACCATTAATAGTAACATTATAGGCTTTCATATTATTAACAACAACACTATCTAATCGTTCTAAACCACGTTCAAAATCTGGACCTACCATTTTATCCATACCACCACTAATAGCGGCATAAAATTTTAGTACGAATGGCATTTTGTTACTTTTTATTCCCCAAGTAACATCAGTGCCTTTTTCGGTCTTACTAAAGGTCCAATAAATGTTTGAAGGCGGAAAATCTTCAAATTGCATGTCTTGAGATATAGAATCGTAAGGACTTACTGCAAGCGTTTTCATATTACCGGCACCATCTTCTCCAACCCATGAGTAAGAACCACCAACACCACTGGTGTTTTCAGGATATGTAATTTGTAAATCAGGCTCTTTTTCAACCCAAGGTGACCATGTTTCCCAGTTTTTAAAATCATTAACAGTATTAAAAAGTACCGCTGCTGGAGCATTTATAGTTCTCGTTCTTTGTACATCATAGCTATTTGGCTGAACAGCAACATAAGTAAACGAAGTAATTAACAGAACGACTAAAACAATTACAATATATTTTAAAGCTTTCATAGGTATTGGTTTTAGTGTGTAACCAAAGATAAACAATTTCTGTGTTTTGTTATTAACGGAATTGGATTAAGAAATTTATGACCAAAATCATTTAATGTTTGCTTAAATAGTTTTATTTTCGTTTGCTTAATTTTTTAAAATAGTAACGTATGAAACTTAAAATAGCTTTGGGAATATTAGTAACTGCAAGTGTATTGTGGTCATGTAAAAACGATTCAGACAAAACGGAATCATCTAATGAAGAATTGGTTGAAATGTCTAGTGACAAATTTGAATATAAAGTAGAGCAATTTGCCGACATAAAAATACTAAGATATCAAATTCCAGGTTGGGAAAACTTAACCTTGAAAGAACAAAAATTAGTGTATTACCTAACACAAGCTGGGTTATCTGGGCGAGATATTATTTGGGATCAAAATTACAGATACAATCTTAAAATTAGAAAGGCTTTAGAACATATTTATACAAACTATAAAGGCGATAAAACTACTGAAGATTGGAACGCTTTTCAAGTGTATTTAAAACGCGTTTGGTTTAGTAATGGTATTCATCATCATTACAGTAATGCCAAATTACCAGCTGGATTTTCTTCAGATTATTTAAAGACATTACTTACCGAAACGAATACACCACTTGAGGGCGAAGCGTTTGATGTTATTTTTAATGATAAAGATTCTAAAAAAGTAAACCAATCAAAAGGCGTTGATAATGTTTTAGAAAGTGCTGTAAATTTTTATGGACCAGATATTACTAATGCTGATGTTGAGTCTTTCTATAGTAAAATGAAATCTCCTGATCCTAAAAAACCTTTGTCTTATGGGTTAAATTCGCAGTTAGTTAAAGAAGACGGCGTTTTAAAAGAACGTACTTATAAATCAGGCGGACTTTATGGAGCAGCAATTGATGAAATTGTTAAATGGTTAGAATTAGCGCAAGGAGTTGCCGAAAACAAAGCACAAGGTGATGCGCTTGGGTTATTAATACAATATTACAAAACTGGAGATTTACAAATTTGGGATGATTATAATGTAGCGTGGACAGCTGCAACAGATGGAAACATAGATTATATTAATAGTTTTATTGAAGTCTATAACGACCCATTAGGTTATAGAGGTTCTTATGAAACTATTGTACAAATTAAAGATTTTGATATGTCTAAAAAAATGTCTGTTGTATCAAAAAATGCACAATGGTTTGAAGATAATTCACCGTTAATGGATGCTCATAAAAAGAAAAAAGTGGTAGGTGTAACTTATAAAGTTGTAAATGTTGCTGGAGAAGCTGGAGATTCTTCTCCTAGTACACCAATTGGTGTAAATTTACCAAATGCTAATTGGATTCGTGCTGCTGTAGGTAGTAAATCTGTGTCTTTAGGAAATATTATTGAGGCTTATAATAAAGCAAAAGGTAGTGGTCGTTTAAAAGAGTTTGTAAACGATGATGAAGAATTTGAGTTAGAAGAAAAATATGGTCAATTAGCTGATAAACTACACACAGCATTACATGAAGTAATTGGACATGCTTCCGGACAATTAAATCCAGGTGTAGGAGAAACTAAAGAGACACTAAAAAACTATGCTTCAACGCTTGAAGAAGGACGTGCTGATTTGGTAGGCTTATATTACTTGTATAATCCTAAATTACAGGAACTTGGTTTAGTTGACGATTGGAAAAAAGTAGGAATGGCAGCTTACGATGGTTATATACGCAATGGTTTAATGACACAGTTAATTCGCCTAAATATAGGCGATGATGTTGAAGAAGCTCACATGCGAAACAGACAATGGGTTAGTGCTTGGGCTTTTGAGAGAGGTGCTGCGGATAATGTGATTGAAAAAATTACGAGAGATGGAAAAACCTACTTTAATATTAATGATTATGAAAAACTGCATGAGATTTTTGGTGAGTTATTAAGAGAAACTCAACGTATAAAATCTGAAGGCGATTATGAAGCTGTACAGGCTTTAGTTGAGGGCTATGGCGTAAAAGTGGATCAAGCATTGCATGCTGAGGTTTTAGAGCGAAATAAGCAATTTCCTTCGCCACCATATAGTGGTTTTGTAAATCCTGTGTTAGAGCCAGAAACTAATGAAGCAGGAGAAATTACTGCTATTAAAGTAATGCAACCTGTAGGTTTTGATAAACAAATGTTGAGTTATTCAAATACCTTTGGGTTTTTACCAGAAGAAAACTAAAATAGATTTTAGCTATAAATATAAAAGCAGAAATCTTAATTAGATTTCTGCTTTTTGTTTTTTTAAATTTAAGTAATAAATTTTATATATAACTTTATTTTATTCTGGCTTGTAGCTCAGATATAATATTAGAATAGCTTCTTAATACACGATCCCATTCTTTATACAGCTCATCACTTTTTACACTTGTCATTGGCATACCTGAAGATTCACTAACAAGTTTTACTTTAAAAATTAACGGATCACTGGAAGATTCTTTTATAATAATACGCGTGCGAACAGTGTTTTGTATAAAGGTTTTTAATGACCAAGAAGTTCTTAAATATCCAGTTTCTTTATCTGTCATTTCAATAACATCGATGTATGATAATACAATTTGATTTATAAGCTTCCAAGTTTTAGTTTTACCCATAGTTGATTTTAACTCAATATCAACATTGGCAATGTCAGTTTGAATAGAAGCATCAAAAGAGTCATCACGTCTCATTTCAAGGTAATATGTTCTAGGAGGTTTAGGCATACTTTTTTTATTGCAAAACTCTATTCTTTCGGTTAAATATCCAATGCGTTTTACAATTACCATAATACAGCCTTTATTAGGAACTAAAAGCTCCATATTTCCTTTTCCTAAAAGTTTGCCATTTACAAAGATTTCGGCATCAGTTACGGAGCATCCAAAATCTATTTTTTTCTTTCCAAACACATGTTCTCTAGTGGTTGAATTAACTGTGCTATTTTTAAAATCATGGTTGCTAGCTATTGCTGATGAAGTGATAATGAGCGTTAAGATAAGGGTTAATTTTTTTTTCATTGGTTTAAAATTGTTGATTAATAGGAGTGAAATTTAGTAGTTTAAACATGCTCCCTATATAAAAAAAGATTAATTAGTATTAATTATTAGCAAGGTAGAAAAAATATACTAATAAAAAGATAATTAAAGTATAGATACAACTTTATTTTAATTAGGGACTCAAAAAAGCAGCATTCTTACTTAGATTTTTGCTTTTTGTTTACGCTAAATTTAAGTAATAATAGGTTTATTAAAATAAGTAATAAAGTAATTAGTATTATTTTCATAGTAGCTGTTTATTAATTCATCTTTTTATTTATATTTTGTCATCATTAGTTACTTGTGTTTTGTTGTAAATTATTAAGAATTGCATATTCTAAAAGTTTTCCATTACCTACTAGACCTAACTTTTTACGTATATTTTTTCGATGTGTTTCAATTGTTGAGATGCTTAATTCTAGTTGTATTGCAATAGTTTTACTTTCATTTCCATTTCCTATAAGCTTAAGTATTTGTTGTTCTCTTGAGGTAAGTAGAGATGTGTTTTTATAATTTTTAGAATCGACATTTGTAAATGCAAAAATTAAAGCGTTAACAATTTGTTTATGCTTGGTTATAGATTTTGTAGCTTTTAAAACCGAAAGTATTTCGGCTTTAGATAATAAACTTCCTTTGGTCTTGATGCTTTTAATAGTATATAATACTTCTTCAACGGCAGTCATTGGGTTACAATTAATTTTATAACAATTTATGAATTGTAGGTATGCGAAAAAATCCCCAATACAGGGGATTTTTTGAATAGATGAAATCTATATTATCTGTAAAATCCGTTATTGTCTTATTATGCGTTTTGTTACTAATGTATTTTCAACATTA
>JAADHG010000061.1 GCA_013151975.1 Chlorobiota bacterium
GTTAATGCTAAAGAAACCGAAACCAATTACGACCCGAAGTTTGCTGATGCACAAACCTATTTAACCTATAAATTTTCTGATAAATTTCATTTAAGCTTCTTAGGAAATGCCTCTATAAACGAATATAATTATGAACCAGAAACGCGCCAAACTAATTTTGGCACTCTAACAGATCCTTTAGCACTTTTAGTGTTTTATGAAGGGCAAGAAAGAGATCAATATCAAACGTATTTTGGAGCATTTAAAGGCTCATATTTTGTAAATGATGACTTAACACTGAAGTTAATTGTTTCTACCTACAACACTCAAGAAAAAGAGTATTTCGACATACTAGCCCAATACAGACTTGGAGAAGTAAATAGCAATATTGGTGACGATAATTTAGGCGAAGTTGAATTTAGTGAAGGCATAGGCTCGCAACTTAATCACGCAAGGAATGATCTGGATGCGCTTATTACTACGGTTGAGCATAAGGGAAGTTATAAAGCAAACGACAATCATTTTGAATGGTCTCTTAAATATACCCGCGAAGATATTCGGGATCGTATTGTAGAATGGGAAGTTATAGATTCGGCAGGATTTTCTATAAATCCGCCAAGTATTGATGCTTTTAACAATCAGCCTTATGAAGCATTTGAAGGGCCATTAGTTCCATTTCAAAATGTAAGAGCAACAAACAGCACACAAATAGATAGACTACAAGCCTATGCACAATGGAGTAAACGTACTTCTATTGGGAATAACGAGGTCTTTTATAATGCAGGCATACGAATGCACAATTGGACAGTTAGTGGTAACGGCATCACAAGTACTACGCAAACCGTTTTTAGCCCAAGAGCACAATTCGCCATAAAACCCGATTGGGAAAAAGATGTATTGTTTAGAATTAGTGGTGGCATATATTACCAACCGCCGTTTTATAGAGAATTACGGGATTCTTCTGGGATAGTACGACCTAATGTAAAAGCACAAAAATCGTTTCATATTGTTTTAGGTAATGAATACAGTTTTAATATGTGGGACAGACCATTTAAACTTGTTGCCGAGGCTTACTATAAAAACTTAACAGACGTAAATCCTTATACTGTTGAAAATGTTCGGATTCGTTATCGTGCCAGAAACAATGCCAAAGCCTATGCGTATGGATTAGATTTACGTATTAATGGCGAGTTTGTACCTGGAACAGAATCGTGGTTTAGTTTTGGTTATTTAAAAACAGAAGAAAATATAGATAATCGTGGTTATATTTCCCGTCCAACAGACCAACGCTTAAAATTTGGAATTCTATTTCAGGATTATGTACCAAATATTCCAGATTTAAAAATGTACTTAAACTTGGTCTATAGCACAGGTGTTCCTGGAGGCTCACCAAGTTTTGCCGACCCTTACCAATTTCAAAGTAGATTAAGAGATTATAAACGTGCCGATTTAGGTGTTTCTTATGTGCTTGTAGATAAAAACAAGACCTACAATTCCGGTTGGAAAAGCAAATTTAGAGAGTTGAGCATAGGTATTGAAATCTTTAATATGTTTGATATGCAAAACTCAATTACAAATACTTGGGTAAGAGATGTATACTCCAAACGCCAAATTGCAGTTCCAAATTTTTTAACACCAAGAGTATTTAATGTGCGTGTTGGGATGCGGTTTTAAGTATTCTCGTTAAAATTATTAACTTTAACACATTCATTACATTTCCCCCTTAGTCTATTCGTTACAAATTGTATTTGTAGACCTTACCCTTTTTTATTGATAGACCATGATTAAATTTTTACATAAAAACATAAAATACTATGTATCATTCCGATAGAGTGAAACGACGAGGAATTTCATCATGAGATTTTTCTATCAAAGCAAAGCTTCTCAATTTGATATGACAAAACTATAAACTATGATTAAATTCTTCCGTTCAATACGCAAAAATATGATAAGTGAAAACAAAACTGGCAACTACATTAAATACGCTATTGGCGAAATTGTACTTGTGGTTATAGGCATTCTCATTGCTCTAAGTATTAATAATTGGAATGAATTGAGAAAACAAATAAATATGCAAAATTCTATTTATCGTGTCATAAAAGAAGACTTAATTAATGATATTTCAGAATTTGACTCTTTTGTTAAGGATTATGAAAATATTCAAAAACCCGCATTTGATGCTATACTCACAAAAAAACTCACAAAGGAAGATTGGGAGAAAAATCCAAATTATATAAGTGCAATTATGGGATTCGAGGATATAGCAATTAATCAACGGGGTCTTAATTTGCTTAAAAGTATACCAAACCTTTCTAACGATATAGATCAAAGTCTAACATCAAAAATCAATAACTTTTACGATCAACATAGTGTTGAAATAAATATAGCAATATCAGAATTAAGTGAAGAGTTTGGAGATAATCTTAAAAATTTAAAAAATTATGATTGGTTTTCCTCTTTTGTTGCAAATCGTACAACGGATGGATTTATCGACTATTATACTAATAATTACAACGCTAAAAACAGAATAGCTTTATATTCAGTATTTTACAAAATATATGTAGGTGAACTAAATAATTTTAAAATTGACGCTGAAACTTTAGTAATAGATATTGATAATTATTTGAACGAAAACTAATTAAATGATTAAATTCTTCCGTCATTGCGATCCCGATAGTTATCGGGAGAAGCAATCTCATAATGTAGTTTGATGTCATTTAACAGACTGCCACGTCGCAAAAACTCCTCGCTGTGACGTTTAATTACTAATCAAATCCTTCAAAACACCAACTACATAATCTACTTCAGCTTTGGTATTATAAATACTAAACGAAAAACGTATAGAAGGTTTTTGCATGTCTTCCACACTTAATAATTGAGCTAACACATGCGATCCTTGAGAACTTCCGCTTTGGCAAGCACTTCCCTTGGAACAGGCTATACCTTTTAAATCCAATTGAAATAATAGTAATTCAGCTTTTTCTGCTGCAACAGGCAAAAGCACGTTAAAAGACGTATAGCTACTTTTAGTCATATCACCAGAGTTGCCATTAAAAGAAACATCAGGAATATTAGCCTTAAGCTGCTCTATAAAATAACTTTTAATACCTTTTACATGATTGCTTTCAGTTTCTAGATTATTATAAGCCATAGATAACGATTTCTCTAAGCCTACAATATTATGCACACTTTCTGTTCCTGCACGAAAGCCTCTCTCCTGCTCGCCTCCAAAAATTAAAGGCTTTAATCCTGAGTTTTTTCTAATATAAGCAAAACCTACGCCTTTAGGACCATGAAACTTATGTGCACTCGCTGCCAAAAAATCAACAGGAATCTCTTGTAAATCAATCTTGTAATGCCCAACCGATTGTACAGCATCACTATGAAATAAAGCATTATTAGCTTTGCATAAATTAGCGACTTGCTGTATGTCTAATAAATTACCGATTTCATTATTTACATGCATTAAACTTACCAATGTTTTTTTAGAAGTTTGAAGCAGTTTTTCTAAATGTTCAACACTAATTTGCCCATGGTTATCTAAATCCACATAACTCACTAAAATATTGTATTCACTTTCCAATTGTTCTAGTGTATGCAAAACACCATGGTGCTCAATACGTGAAGTAATAATATGTGTAACTCCCAAATCTCTAACAGCACTACGCAATACTAAATTATCGGCTTCTGTGCCACCAGATGTAAATACAATTTCGGAAGCAGACACATTAAAATAAGACGCAATTTGTTTTCTAGAATTTTCGACTAACGATTTAGAGGAACGACCAAAACTATGTGAAGATGAGGCATTTCCGAAATTATTTTTCATAACATCTATCATCGCTTCAATTACCTCGTCACGAATTTGAGTTGTAGCGGCATTATCTAAATATATTGGCGTCATAATGAACTAATATTGGTAACTGTGAAAATTTTATTGTGTCACAGTTCATATAATAAAATATACTTTTAAGTGTCAAAAGTAATTCAAATAAAATTATTTTCAATAAAGGTCGTTATAAATTACAATTCTATTATTTTTGCTACAAATCATTAAACAAATGCGTAAATTACTTTTAGTAGTATTCCCAGTTTTAATTTTAACATCCTGTAATGATGGAGATATACTTGAAATTGCTTTAGCATTTGATCAAGAACTATCGCTTTGTGACGATTTAAATAGTGCAAATGGACAGATAACAAATGAAAATTATGTGATTTATGACACTAAAAATGATCCAAATGAATCCTTAACGCTTTTGTTTCCCACAGGAACTATAAATAATCTAATATTTAATCCTGCTACTAGTCCACATATTACCCCATTTACGATAAACGGAGCTTCTATCCGCTTTAATTACAGAACTTATGATGGTAATCCCTTGGAGTTAATCTGTCAAGAAATCCCGTCTTCTACGGTTAATATAATTGATGATTTTAGTGCTTCAAACGGCTTAGTAACTGCTACTTCTACCTTTGTTGATGACGATAACGATGGTATACCAACACTTTTAGAAGATATTAATGGTAATGGAAACTTAGAAGATGATGATACCGATGGTGACGGCATCCCTAACTACAAAGATGCCGACGACGACGGTGATAATGTACTTACAAAAAAGGAAAACCCAGATCCAAATGACGATGGCAATATAGACGATGCTCAAGACACCGATGCTGATTCTATTCCTGATTATTTAGACGATGACGATGATGGCGATGGTGTGATTACGCGTTACGAAGACGAAAATTTAAACGGGAATCTTTCTGACGATTTTGCGCCTAATGCTACGCTTTTTCGTTATTTAGACAACACTGCCATAGATACTTTTGTATACGATACGTTTAATACAAATGTGTTTATTAGAACTGTTACTGTAGAATTTATTATTGAATATGTAGACTTAGAAATTTTAAATACAGACTTTATTGACTTAGGTACTTATACCGCAACTATTACCTTTGAAAATTAACTATACTTACTGTTTTGAAATACATAAACTTCAGTGGCACCCAAACCATACTTTTGATAATTGGCTTCATAAAATTTTAGATTGTCATAGCGTTTAAAAAGATATTCCAATTCTATTTTTAGTACACCTTCTCCAACACCATGAATAAATACTATACGCTGTATGCGTTTTTGCATGGCAAACTCTAATTGATGCTTAGCAGTGTCTAATTGTAAACTCAAAATTTCATGGTTTTCCAATCTTTTATACGAATTTGTTAGCTGATGAATGTGTAAATCGACTTCTAGTGTAGGTTGAAAACGTTCTTTGGATTTCTTTTTTACCGACACTCTCTTTTTCGTTTCCTTTTCGGAAATAGCTTCATCTAAAGATGTTTTTGAAAACACATTAGCACTTAATGAAGCACTATCACCAATATTTACAAGTTCTCTATCTGAAAAATCTAATTCAAAACCATCAGTAGTTTCAATGGTAATTGTGTTTCCATTAATGCTGGTAATAATTCCAGATAAATCTTCATCCATAACATCAACTTTATCTCCAACTTCAAATCCCATTACTCTTCTTCTTCAATAAAAGTATTGTCTTCATTTTTGTTTTTGCTTGGAATCCCCTTAGACAATCTATACAAGCCTATCATTAATAACATGATGCCTCCAAGAAGGATATAGGTGTTTTGTTTTTCGTTTGATTCAGCATAAACAGCAACAATTCCACCTATTAGAATTAAGGCAAAATTTAGTGTTCTAGAGTTTAACATAATCGTCCTGTATTGTTTATTAAAATATGTATGTTTCAAAAATAATCAATATCTATATTACAATGCATCTACTTTTTATATAAATTTGTGATATGTCTCTACTCATTCTTTTAGGTTCTCCAGAAGATTATATGTTACCCTGTTTAAGTAAACAGATTTTAGGCATAGAATGTTTTGGCTGTGGTGGACAAAGATCAGTTTCTCTACTGTTTCATGGCGAATTTATAGCAGCATTTAAAATGTATCCCGCTATTTACCCATTAGTTTTACTCTCATTTTTTATCGTAGCCAATTTATTTTTTAAATTTAAGCATTCGAGCAAAATTATAAACACATTAGCAATAGTAACCATTACAACTATTGTTGTAAGTTATTTAATAAAAATAATCAACTAAATATAATTATGGAAAAACAAAAACTCAATTCAACAATTGTATATGTTTTAGCAATTTTAGGATTTTTATGCTGCTGTTTTGGCGGTATAGGATTCATTTTTGCTGGTATCGCCTTTTTTATGGCACAAAGCAAACTTAAAGAAGCTTATGCAAATCCTGAAAATTATGAAAATATTGAAGGGATGAAAACAGCTAAAATAATTGCCTTAGTAGTATTAATAATAAACCTTCTATTTTTAATAAGAGTAATTTATGTAATATCTACTGTAGGTTGGGATGTCATGATGGAGCAATCAAGAGAAATGATAGAGCAATTTCAATAAATAAATCTTAAAGAATTTAAAAGAGTAAAAGCTTGTCTTTAAAATATTAAACTGTCATTCTGAATTTATTTCAGAATCTCATTAAAATGGTTACTAAAATTTAGGAGAAACTGAAACAAGTTCAGTTTGACAAAACTTACTTTTAAAGACAAGCTTTTTTTATTTAAATATTATAGTTCAAAAGTTTTTAATGTTTTAGTAATAATATGAACACAATCTAAAATTTGATCTTCAGTCATTACTAAAGGTGGAGCAAATCGTATTATGTTTCCATGCGTTGGTTTTGCTAACAGCCCATTATCGCGAAGTGCTAAACAAATATTCCAAGCGGTTTCACTGTCTTCATCATCGTCAATAACAATAGCATTAAGCAAACCTTTACCTCGTACCAAATTAACTAGTGTACTTGTTTCAATATATTTATTGAGTTCACTTCTAAATAATTGTCCAAGAGTCTCTGCATTTTCTGCCAAAGCTTCCTCTTTTATAACTTCTAAGGCAGCTATAGCCACTGCTGCTGCAATTGGATTACCTCCAAATGTACTTCCATGAGTTCCTGGTTTAATCACATTCATAATAGCATCATTTGCTAAAACAGCACTCACAGGATAAGCACCACCAGAAAGGGCTTTGCCCAAAATTAAAATATCTGGTTTTACATTCTCATGATCAACTGCTAAAAGTTTTCCTGTTCTTGCAATACCTGTTTGTACTTCATCAGCAATAAACAACACATTATGTGCTTCGCATAAAGCTTTTGCTTTTGCTAAGTAACCATCACTTGGTACATATACGCCAGCTTCTCCTTGAATAGGCTCCACCAAAAATCCTGCAATATTTGTATTGCTTTCTAAGGCGTCTTCAAGTGCTTCCAAATTATCATATTCAATTTTTATAAACCCCTTTGTAAAAGGTCCAAAGTTTTTACGAGCAACAGGATCGTTAGAAAATGAAATGATAGTAGTAGTACGACCATGAAAGTTGTTTTTACAAACAATAATCTCAGCTTCATTCTCATCAATACCTTTTACTTCATAAGCCCATTTTCTGCACAGTTTTAAAGCAGTTTCCACAGCTTCTGCTCCTGTATTCATAGGTAATAATTTATCGAAACCAAAATAGGACGTCGCATATTGTTCATACTTACCCAAAACATCATTATAAAATGCTCTTGAAGTAAGCGATAATGTTTGTGCTTGACTAGTCATAGCATTTACAATCTTAGGGTGACAGTGTCCTTGGTTTACTGCGGAATACGCCGATAAGAAATCGTAGTATTGTTTGCCTTCAACATCCCAAACATATACACCTTCTCCTCTAGTTAATACTACTGGTAGTGGATGGTAATTGTGTGCGCCATATTTGTTTTCTAAATCCATCGCTTCTTGCGACGTTAATTGGTCTAAAACAGCCATTTTAAAATAATTTAAGGTTCATACCTTGATTTAAACAAGGCATTGTTTAACATCATTCCTAGATGTAAACATTAATAATTAAATCTCGCTTTACGAGTAAAATAACCATTCCTTCTGTACCTTTTTCTTTTCGAAGTATCGAAAATTCAGCGTGGGAGAGAAATCACCCCTTAGAGGCTTGCAAATTACTAAATATTAGTGATGCTTTAAAATCTTATTAAGACATTTTTGAAGCCAAAGATGATACTTGTAATTCTAAACGTTTCATCTCACGTAGCAACGCATTTTTATCCATTTGCATCCATGCAAATAATTTTAACATCCCTACAATCATCATACAAAACGTTCCTAAAACTGCCCATTTAATAAGCTCGTTAGTGACATCAGTATTAAAAAACTGAATCGCGCAATAAATAAATAATCCAAACACGATTATCATTACGATATTCATTAAAATCAAAATCCAAGAGTTCTTTCCTTTAAAAAGACCTTCCATCATTTGAAATACATTCTGTTCGTCTAGCTCATTATAAAATTTTGCTTCTTCCTGAGTTAATGTGTCCTTGATTAATTGGTCGATGTCTTCCATATTAGTTTTCATAATAAAATTTATTTGTCATTCTCACGAAAGTGGGAATCTGTTATTTTCTACTTCTATTTATCTTTAAAATTTCCTTCAGCTTCTCGCGTGCGTGAAACAATCTTGATTTTGCTGTTCCAACAGATATATTTAATATTTCACTTATTTCCTTTAACACATAGTCTTCAACATAAAATAACCTAATTACTGCTTGTTGGTTTTCTGGCAAACCCTTTACTGCTTTTAATAGCGACAATTTTAATTGCACATTATCATCAGGTTTAACTTCTTGAATATTATTAAATTTATGGTACTCCTGAAGTTTTTCCTGCTCCTTATTTTTATACTTAATCCAATCTAAAGACTTAGTATAAACAATCCTTAAAGCCCAAGATCCAAAACTATTAACATCGTTTAAGCTATCCATTTTATTGATAATAGTTTTCCAACTGTCTTGAGCTATGTCTTTCGCTACATCTTGATTTTTAACTAGCCAATATGCTTTATTGCAAAACGTTTTATGCCAACGCTCAACTAATTCTGCTAATGCTAATGCATTTCCAGATTGATATTGTAAAACTAATTGACTATCTTTTTTTTTATTGGCTTTCAATTATCAAGTTTTTGAAATTCCATTATTTAGATTTTAATATATACCTCCAAAATCTCACCCAAAGACTCCATTTTGTATTTTTTCTATGAACTGAAAAATGATTTTCAATATTATCTAAAGCATCTTCTATTAATGCATCATGCAACCACCTAATTATAAACACCCAAGAAAAAGTGCTCATTCCCATAGTCTTCATATCAATACAATGAACAACTTCTGTTTTATGAGGTTCTAGCTGGTTTATTTTAAAATTATGATGACCATTAAATCCTGATGGTTTGGTAAACTTAAAATAAATTGAATCTTCAAAATTATATTTTGTGATCCTATACCTAATAATTCCATGTCCGCCTTTAGAACCTACTCTCAATCCATCCTTAAATCTTATTGTTGGCCATTTTTCATTAGGCCAAATTTTATCGTCTTCGGTCCCCAAAGTTGTTAATAATTTTGAAACGTCTTCTTTAGGTTGATTAATAACTCTCTTATGTATATTTAAAACATTCATACTATTTCAAAAACTGGTTTGTATTATAAAGACGAGTAAAAAAGAAAAAGGTTCACTTTAAAATGAATTTTATTAAAGATAATTTAAATATGATATTCAATTGTTTATTGCTATTGTTATTTTTGCGCCATGGCAAAAAGAAATAAAAAACAAGTATTTACTAACATAGAAGTGATTGATGCTGGAGCAAAAGGAAAAACAGTTGCTAAAGCACCTGACGGTAAGGTTATTTTTTTACCAAATGCTGTTCCAGGAGATGTTGTAGATATTCAAACCTTTAAAAAGCGCAAAGCCTATTACGAAGGCAAAGCCATAACATTTCATAAACTATCTGATAAACGTACTGAGCCTGTATGTGAACATTTTGGAACTTGTGGTGGTTGCAAATGGCAACATATGGCTTACAAGCATCAATTATATTACAAACAAAAGGAAGTTACCAACAATCTAACACGTCTTGGGCATATTGAATTACCTGAGGTTACGCCTATTTTAGGTTCAGAACAACAGTATTTTTACAGAAATAAAATGGAATTTTCGTTTAGTGATAGTCGTTGGTTAACTTTTGAAGAAATAAATTCTGATGATGATTTGGGTGACCGAAACGCTTTAGGGTTTCATATTCCTGGAATGTGGGACAAAATTTTGGATGTAAAACAATGTCACTTACAAGCAGACCCATCTAATGCTATTAGAAATGCTGTGAAAGAATTCGCAGTGAATAACAATTTGGAGTTTTTCAATACACGGAATCAAACAGGACTATTACGCACATTAATGATACGTACCACCAGTATTGGAGAGATTATGGTACTGATTCAGTTTTTTAAAGAAGATAATATTAAGCGTGAATTACTATTAGGTTTTCTTTTTAAAGAGTTTCCACAGATAACCTCCTTGCAATATGTAATTAACGAAAAGGCTAACGATACCATTTACGACCAAGAGGTGATTTGTTTTGCAGGACGTGACCATATTTTTGAAAAAATGGAAGACTTAAAGTTTAAAATAAACGCTAAATCATTCTATCAAACCAATTCTGAACAAGCTTACGAACTCTATAAAATTGCAAGAAGTTTTGCAGGACTCACAGGAAATGAATTGGTGTACGATTTATATACAGGCACTGGTACCATTGCACAATTTATTGCTAAACAAGCTAAACGTGTTATAGGTGTAGAAGCTGTACCAGACGCTATAACTGCTGCACAAGAAAATGCACAATTAAACGGTATTGAAAACGTTGAATTTTATGTTGGCGATATGAAAAACGTATTTAACCAAAATTTTATAAATGCACACGGAAAACCTGATGTAATTATTACAGACCCTCCAAGAGATGGTATGCATGCAGCCGTTGTTAAACAAATATTAAACATAGCCCCAGAAAAAATTGTTTATGTTAGCTGTAATAGCGCAACACAGGCCAGGGATTTGGCGTTGATGGATGAGGTTTATAAAGTTACAAAAACACAAGCGGTAGATATGTTTCCACAAACACATCATGTAGAAAATGTTGTACTTTTGG
>JAADHG010000186.1 GCA_013151975.1 Chlorobiota bacterium
ATTTATTAATTATTGTCGGATTTATATTTGCACTATCATTTACATCCTGTGTAAGTAGAGTTGTTGTTACAACGCCAAGAGCTAGAGTTATAAAGGTTGCCCCTAAGCATCATAAAATTGTAATTGTAAAAGGGAAGCGTTATTACTATTGGAATGGACACCATTATAGAAAAACCAATAAAGGGTATGTAATTGTAAAAGTTTAAAATTGCTAACGTCATTGCAAATATCCCAAATCTAATTAAGGCTCATTGTAATGGCGTTACATTTTATCAATCCAATAGGCAGGGTTTTGAGTTTTACCATCTTTATATATTCCAAATTGCAATATCGCTTCTCCAAAAGCTCGATTGGTTAATACCTCTCCTATATCTTGTTTTGATCTTACTTTATCGCCTTGTTTGACATATATTTTCGATAAATTTTTATACACAGTAATATAGTTTCCGTGCTTGATTAGGATAAAATTATTACCATTTTTTGGAGTACCAATTCGAATAACTGTCCCTTCAAAAACAGCTCTTACTTTTTCACCTTTATTCGTTTTTATACGTACGCCGTTACTTTTAATAGGTATATTTTTATCAATTGGTGAACGTTGTGTGCCATAGCCTACCTTTACTCGCCCTCTCTTTACTGGCCAAGGTAGTCTTCCTTTGTTGGACGCAAAATTAGCAGCTAAAGCTCTCCCTTCTGATGTTAAAGCAAAAGTTCCAGATGACGATGATTTTCCTGCTTTTTTATTAGAACTCGCTATAGCATCTTTAATAATCTTTTCAATTTGTTTATCAATCTTTTCTGCTTCTCTTTGCCTTGTTTTTATTTGAGATGTGTATTTATTTAAGTTTTTGTTTATTGAAGCCATTAAGGATTTATGTTGCTTCAACTCATTATCAAGTGCTTTCTTAGCAATCCTATTATCTTCTATAAGCTTTTGTTTGTCTTTTTTTTGTTGTAATAAACCTGTATTTAATTCTTGCAGTTTTATGGTTTGCAACTTTATCTCGTCCCCTTGCTTTTTTTGATAATTGGCATATTGTTTTATGTATTGTAAACGCTTGTATGCTTGTTGAAAATTACTTGATGATAATAAGAACATCACTTTACTTTCTTCAGACTTACTCTTATACGATTTTACAACCATAGCCGCATATTCATCCTTTAATAGCTTTAATTTATTTCTAAGGTTGGTTATCTTTTTTTGATTGTTGTTTATTTCGCGCGTTAATAAATTGGCTTGTTGGTTTGTAATCCGAATTAAATTTTGCCTTACTGATATTTTATAATTTAAATCTTCAACTGTAGATACTATTGATTTTTGTTCTTTTTCTCCTCGAGATAATAATATATTAAGCTGTTGTATCTCTCGAAGTATTTCTTGACGTCGCTCTTCTAACTGTTGCTGTTTTTTACTTTGGGCTTGCACAAGCGAGCTACAAAACAATACAACTACTAAAAACCAGATTTTATATATGGGTTGGTTAAATGGTATCATCTAATAACAATTTCATCAAAACCAGATGGAATGCGAAACGGAAATCTTAAATCAACATCTAAAGCAATGGATTTAAAGTCTATATTAATAACGGTTTCATAGCCATCTTCTAGTGCTAAAATACTAACCTTTTTTGGTAAAACCTGTTTGCCTACTTCCTGATATTGTTTATAATCAATTTGAAGGAGTCGTCTTTTAGAAATTTGCGAAAGTTGCTGAGAATCCATTTTAAAATGCAACGGATTTATTAATAAGAAAATTTCTAATAACTCATTTTGTCGTTTTGGATGTAAAACATATGATTTTTCATCAATGTCTGCGATATAATTGCCTTCCTCTAAATTAAAAAGAGCTTCGCCTAAAAGTAAACTTTGCAAGTTGTCGAAATTTATTTCTGTGCCTAACAAATCACTTATCAAAGAAAAATCTCCATCAAAATAGGTGTTATCTAATTTGTTATAAAAACTCACTTTAGTTGGTGTTATTTTTGCTCTAACAATCCCTAAAGTAGCACTCATCCAAATGGTTTTATCTTTCTCTATTCTTAGATTAACAGTGTGTGTTTGAGACTTATCTCCTTGTACATACTCTATTTTTATTCTAGATTGAAGTGTTTTAAACTTCACTTCGTTCTTAGTGTATGACTTAATAATTTGCTTTGAAGACAGTTTTTTATTCAGCTCTCCAGAAGACGAAATACTTTTGGTGGACCTGCAACCTACACATAGTAAAATTATTATTAAAGATGCTGTTTTTAATGTATTCATCATTGTTTGTTCAATACTTGTTCTGCCTTTTTAGCAAACGTTTTAGATTTGGCAATATTATTAGTCATTTTATAAGCCGTACTTAATTGTTTATAAAAATCGGCTTCCATTTGTTTATTATCTATTACATAATCTACACCCATTTCTAAAGTGTCTATTGCATCTTTAGGACGATTTAAATAGTTAAATGCTACGCCATTTGCTAAATATATAATAGGCTGTGAAGGATAGATCTCTAAAACAGTTTTAGCCAAATCTATAACTTTAGCATACTGCTTAGCATCTATTTGAAGTAAAATAAGGTTTTTAATGATGTTAAAATCGTTCCCTTCTTTTTCAAAAGCTAATTGATACTGCTTAAGTGCGTTTATCTTGTCTCCTTTTTGTAAATAGTATTGTCCCAATTCGGCATGAGATTTTCCGTTATTCTCTCCCGAAACCAATGTAGTCACTTCAAGTAGGTCTGCTTCATATTCTGGCTTCAATTTTACAAAGGCTACAAAATCGTTAAGTACTTTTGCTTTAGCATCAGGTTTAATTTTTACACTTGTAAGCACTTTCTTCATTGATGCAATAGCCTCTTGCGCTTTATTATCGTCTAAATAAAATTTATATAAAGCCAAATGTACCAAATGAGAGTTGGGTTTCTGTTTTAAAAGCCTTTTTGCCGTTTCATATGCCTTATCTTTTTTACCTTGTTCACTATACCTATAAATAAGGTTTAAATAGTTAGATTCATTATATGGATTATTAGCGATGCGGTCTTTCAGATTTTCAATACGGTCCTTATCGTCGCCAGTCGCATTATAAATCTGATTTCGCATTGCGTCTCGTGACTTTGAGTTTCCTAATTGACTATCTAACTCATCTAATACTTTAAGCGCTGCCTTATATTTCTTATTCCTTATGTATAAAGACACAAGATCTTCCTTGTAGTCTGGGTGAAACTTAACTAATTGTTTAACGGTCTTTAAAGCCTTGTCGTAATCGTTTATTTGGTAATACACTCCGTACAATTCGTCAAGAAACCATTCATTCTCTGGTTGTTTAGAAATTGCCTTTTTTAGTGCTTCTTCTGCGGCACCAAAATTTTTGAGTTTAACATAATTCTTACCCAGTTCAAAATATACAACAGCTTTTGTGTTGTCTAATTCTAAACATTTTAAAAGTGCTTTAATGGCTCGGTCGTAATTTTCAATCCCTTTCTGTTTTAATGCTTCAAAAAAATACTCTTGAAACATATCTTCGACATTGCCTAAATCATCATCTGGTGTTTTATTGAAATCGACTTGGGCAGTCAAGAATTGAGGAACTAAACAAATTCCGAGAATAAAAAGCAATATTTTGGTTTTCATTTTCATGTTACTAGCTCCTAAAATAAGGCTTTTCTATAGGTTTGGGGTTTAATTAAAATAATTTTAACTGTTAAGTAGTAATGAATGCAATTAATGGTCTATTTAATCCTCATCATTAACTGTAAGATTATACTTCTTTGCAATTTCATTAAACATTTTTAACTCTCCTTTTTCTTTCAACTCATTATAAATAAACGATATGTGCTTCTGAGCGTCAATATTGTATGATGAATTCATTTCAACGTATAATAAATAAGCTTGAATCATATTCTCCAATGCGGGTTTATAATTTTTTTCTAAATAATAAATTCGTCCTAACCCATAAAATCCTTCTGGGTCATCACTATATAATTCTTCATATTTTTGATATGCTTTAATTGCATTTTTATTATCCCCGTCTAACTGGTATGCAACTGCAATATTCATCAGAGGCATTTTTCCTTTTGGATCTAATTCAAGTGATTTTTTATAACTTGTAATAGCTTCTTTATAATTACCTATTTTTCTATAACTATATCCCAAATTATCCCATGCAAATGCAAACTTTTTGTCTTTTTTTACCGCTTTTCTAAACATCACAATTGCCATTTCGTATTCTTCTTTTTGAAATGCAATTTGGCCCGTATTATAAAACTTGATCGCTTTCTTCCTGTCGGAAAAGGAATTGTCGTACTCACTATTATCCGTAAAATACACAGCTTTCATTGCAGAGCAATTATCATAAAGAAATTCTTCAATCTCTTTATAATTTTCATCAACAGTGATGATGTTTTTTTCATTCCCTTTAATAACTAAAGTATCTATTTTAGAATTGATGAGTGAATCTACAGCCTTACTTACCTCTCCCATTAAGCTCTGTTTCATTTGATATAACATGTTTGCTGTTGTAATGCACGATTTGATTTCTTCACTCTTTACATCCTTTGTAGTGTTTATGTCAATCTTTGCAATACAATCACAAGCTTCCTCAGAGATTGCCTTTATACTTTCTTCCTTTTCTTGCGCAAATGCTACAGTGCTTAGTAAAATTGAAATAACTAATACATAGTTTTTTATATTCATAATTTATAATCTTTTTAACCTTGCTTTAATAGCTTTTGGCACTTTTAAAAGAGCAAGTTATTTTGTGCCAGTACTTCCAAATCCTCCTGCTCCTCTTGATGTTTCAGATAGTTCTTCAACGGGAACCCATTCAGCGCGTTCATGTTTCGCCACAACCAATTGTGCAACCCGCTCGCCATTTTCAATAATAAAATCCTCGTTAGATAAGTTTACAAGAATTACGCCAATTTCTCCTCTATAATCAGCATCAATGGTTCCCGGCGTATTTAAAACAGTTACGCCTTTCTTTGCCGCCAACCCGCTTCGTGGTCTTACTTGCGCTTCATAACCCATTGGCAATTCTATAAATAGCCCTGTTTTTATAATGGTTCTTTCTAACGGTCTTAAAGTGATTGCTTCTGTAATATTTGCTCGCAAATCCATTCCAGCTGATGCTATTGTTTCATAATGTGGAAGGTTGTGCGATGATTTATTGATGATTTTTATTTTCATTTACTTTTAATAAGCTGTTTAATTATTTGTTTTTCTAATATCCAGATCATTACCAAAAATGTTATTAGCATTAAAACCCCAACATAATAATTTTCTCTAAATTGATAAAATGAGACTAGCGAAAATCCAATAGATATTATGAGGTACAATCCTATTTTTTTAAGATTATATGGAATTGGATAATATTTTCTTCCAAAATAATACGATAGCAATACCATACTCGCATAGGCTGCTAAAGTTGCAATTGCCGATCCTTTATAACTCATAATAGGAATTAACACAAAATTTAACCCTAGTGTTACTACTGCACCAAATACCGAAATATAGGCGCCAAATTTTGTTCTGTCGGTAATTTTGTACCACACTGAAAGGTTATGATAAATTCCTAGGCAAAAGTTGGCTATTAGAATAATTGGAACAATCCACATGGCTTCCCAATAGGCTTCACTTCTTACAATTATTGGTTTTAAAACATCTGCAAAAACAACAACTGTTAACAATATTACCGAACCAAAAGCAACAAAAAACTCTAGTATTTTGGCGTAATTTTTCTGAGGGTTTTCACTTTTTGAATGACTGAAAAAGTAAGGTTCTATACCAAGCCTATATGCTGTCGCAAATAAGGTCATAAACAACGCTATCTTATAGCATGCGGAATACATGCCTATATCAGTTTCAGCGATATCTGAAGGGAGTAATTCCTTTAATAAAATTCTATCAAACGTTTCGTTAATTGAAAAAGCAATACCTGCAATTAATACAGGAAATGCATAGCGCATCATCGTTTTCCATAATGCAGAATTAAACTTATACTTAATTTTGATATAAAACGAAAACATTAGAAATAACGTAACACCGCTAGCAATGAGGTTTGCTATAAATATGTAGTTAATTTCATAGTTGGGTTGATATATGCCTTCTAACGCCGTATTATTGGCCGATAATTTCTTTAAGAATAGTAAGAAGAATACATTTAAACCCAAATTAATAGCGACATTCAGAATTTTAATAAGGGCATAACGCATCGGTCGCTGTGTTGCCCGTAACCATGCAAATGGAATGATAACCAAAGCATCTAATAGTAAAATCCAGATGACTAAATTTATATACTTTACATCAATATCTATAAAATGTGCTATTTGATTTTGAAATAAAAGCGCTAAAGCAAAAAAGCCTAAAGATGTAACGATTAATGATATTGCCGAAGTTCCAACAACCTTGTCTTTGTCTTCTTCTTTATTAAAGAAACGGAAAAATGCCGTTTCCATACCATAGGCTAAAATCACATTGAATAACACGAAGTATGAAAAAATAACTGACACTTTTCCATATTCGGCTGGAGATGAAAGTACTTTTGGAGATGTATACAAAGGCACTAATAAAAAACTCAACATACGTGGCAACACTGTTGCTAATCCGTAAATAAATGTTTGCTTAAAAAGTGTTTTGAGTGCGCTCAATTAGTGGTTGTTTACAAGTCTAAAAATACAGTATTAGTTACTGTTTTGCAACCTTACTTATTTTAATTGTGAGGTGCGCTCGGATACGGAATTAATTGTTTTTCTACAATATTACCAACTTTAAAATATTTGGTCTTCTTTCCGTCAATATAGCTTATGACACACTCATCATCCTTAAGTTCAAACGGAATAGGCTTTTGTTCTTTACTACTAGGAGGTAATTTATTTCCATATTCTGCTTTAGAATCACCACTCATAATAATATCATGCTTTTGCTTGCTAGGATTAATGAAATTTCCAACATACATGTTCTTATTTTGATATTTAACCGACAATTTTGTGGCTTTCCCTCTAAAATAAACACTATCTAATGTAATAGAAACATCGCTAACAGGGATGAAAATATACAATCCTGATCCACCGCCTTCAATACCTGCAACCCATTTTTGAACATACACTTTACCAATTGCTATTGGAGCTTTCTCTTGTAATTTCTTTGTGCTAGAGCATTGCGAAAAACTCATCATAAACACCAACATTATTAATAATCCTAAAATTTGTTTAACCGTTTTCATAATCTCGCTATTTAAGCTTTTATAAAGATACTAAATCAATAGCTAAGCCATAAAAAAAACCTCACTAATTAAAGTGAGGTTAAATTCTGATGAGATACTGAAATAAATTCAGCATGACATATCTTATATATTCATAGCTTTCACTCGTCTAATTATTAACGCTTCACTATTATAATTCATTTGAAAAATTCTTAGAATTTTCCTAATTATTAAGTGCTTCCTTGCTCTTTTATAATTTGCCTTGCTTTGCTCGTCTAATTATTAAGTGCCTCAGCGCCACCAACAATTTCAAGGATTTCATTGGTAATTGCTGCTTGTCGTGCTTTGTTATATGTTAATAACAATTGATCTCTCAATTCAGTAGCATTATCTGTGGCTTTATGCATTGCTGTCATACGTGCTCCATGCTCACTTGCGAAAGAATCTCTCACAGCTTTAAATAATTGGGTTTTTAAAGCTTTAGGGATTAATTCTTCAACGATTTCTACTTTTGATGGCTCAAAAATGTAGTCTAAATTCGTGTTTACATCATCTTCTCCCGGAACAATTGGTAAAAATTGTTCTGTCATCACAATTTGTGTTGCAGCATTTTTAAATTTGTTATAAACCAATTCAATTTTATCAAATTCTCCATCAACAAATCTCTGCATTAATTCTTTGGCTACTTCAGCTACATTCCCAAAAGTTAATTCATCTAATACATCGCTATGGTTAGAAATTATAGCCCCTTTTTTAGATAAGGCATCATTTGCTTTTTTACCAATAGCTACATAAGACACTTCTTTATTAGCATATACCTCATCAGCTAACCTTGTACACTCTTTAATAATATTTGAGTTGAATGCACCACATAACCCTCTATTAGAAGCAATACCAACTACAAGCACTTTCTTAACCTCTGGTTGATTGGCAAATTTACTTCCAGAACCCGCTTCTAATGTTGCACTTAAACTTTGTAAAAGTTCAGTCAACTTATTTGCATAAGGACGCATTGCTGTAATAGCATCTTGTGCCTTCTTTAACTTTGCAGCCGACACCATTTTCATGGCACTGGTAATCTGCATCGTTGAAGATACCGATGATATTCTGTTTCTTATTTCTTTTAAGTTTGCCATTCTATTTTAGAATTAAGCTTTATACTTTGCTGATAAATCTTTACAAACAGCTGTTAATGTATCTGTTACTTCATCTGTTAGTTTCCCAGCTTTCAAAGTTGATAGTACATCTGAATGTTTTGCTTTTAAGAATTCAATATAATCACGTTCAAATTCTTTAATTTTTTCTACTGGAACATCTCTTAATAAGTTTTTAGATCCTGCATAGATAATTGCAATTTGATCTTCTACAGTAAACGGATCGTTTTGAGCTTGTTTTAAAATCTCCACGTTACGTTTCCCTTTTTCAATTACATTTAATGTTGCTGCATCAAGGTCTGAACCAAACTTTGCAAAGGCTTCCAATTCACGGAATTGCGCCTGGTCTAATTTTAAGGTTCCTGCAACTTTTTTCATTGATTTAATCTGTGCATTCCCTCCAACACGAGATACTGAAATACCTACGTTAATTGCTGGACGAACACCAGAATTAAATAAATCTCCATCTAAGAATATTTGCCCATCTGTAATTGAAATTACATTTGTTGGAATATATGCCGAAACATCTCCTGCTTGTGTTTCAATAATAGGTAATGCAGTTAAAGAACCTCCTCCTTTAACCATTGGCTTTAAAGACTCTGGAAGATCATTCATCGTCTTCGCTATAGCATCATCTGCAATAACTTTTGCTGAACGCTCTAATAAACGTGAATGTAAATAGAATACATCTCCAGGATATGCTTCACGTCCTGGTGGGCGACGTAATAATAATGAAATCTCTCTATATGCAACGGCTTGTTTTGATAAATCGTCAAATACAATTAAAGCAGGACGACCAGTATCTCTAAAATACTCGCCAATCGCAGCTCCAGCAAAAGGAGCATATACTTGCATTGGAGCGGGGTCTGATGCATTTGCAGCAACGATTACCGTATAGGCTAAAGCGCCTTTATCTTCAAGTGTTTTTGCAATTCCTGCAACTGTTGATGCTTTTTGACCAATAGCTACATAAATACAAAACACTGGTTCTCCAGCGTCGTAAAATTCTTTTTGATTTAAGATGGTGTCAATACAAACAGTTGTTTTTCCTGTTTGACGGTCTCCAATTACCAATTCACGTTGACCACGCCCAACTGGAATCATAGCATCAATAGATTTGATTCCTGTTTGTAATGGTTCAGTTACTGGTTCACGAAAAATAACTCCAGGTGCTTTACGCTCTAAAGGCATTTCATATAACTCGCCTCCAATAGGTCCTTTCCCATCAATTGGGTTCCCTAAAGTATTTACAACACGACCAATAATCTCTTCACCTACTTTAAGAGATGCGATACGTTCAGTACGTTTAACTGTTGCGCCTTCTTTAATTTCTGTGTAAGACCCTAATAATACAACTCCAACATTATCTTCTTCAAGGTTAAGTACAATGCCTTCTAAACCATTTTCGAATTCTACTAATTCTCCATATTGAACATTAGATAATCCATAAACACGGGCAATACCATCTCCTATGGTTAGTACTGTTCCTACTTCGTCTAGTGAAGCTGTGGCTTCAAATCCTGAAAGTTGTTGCTTTAAGATTGCTGATACTTCAGCTGGTTTTACTTCTGCCATCTTAATTATTTGTTTTGTCTCTTAGGTAAACTAAGAGCAAGTTTAATTTAATGTAAATTCTCTTTTTAATTTATTTAATTGGTTGGCAATACTTGCATTATATTGCTTGTCTCCAACTCTTAAAATGAAGCCTCCTAGAATGCTTTCATCAACTATATTTTCTAATTCTACTGCTTTACTTGTAAGCTCTTTTACTTTTGATAATACTTTCGCTTCTAAATTGTTTGTCATAGGAATAGCTGTAGTAACTGTTGCTACTTCACTACCTCTTAATTCATCAAACAATTGACTGTATTTTGAAGCAACTTCACTTAATATATTTATTCGCTTATTTGTGATAAGTAAATCAATTAAACTAACCGTTAGCTTGTTAGAGTTTTTAAAGATTTCTAATAGTGCAGATTTTTTAGCTGTGGAACGAATGATAGGACTTTGAAGCATTTCGCTCAAGTCTTTACTTTCTGCAATAGTATTTGCCATTAGTGACATATCCTGATTTACATCTTCAGCTAAATTTTGATTATTAGCAATCTCTAAAACTGCCTTAGCGTAACGTATTGCTGCTCTTGCTCCTCCTGCCATGTTGCGTTAGTTTAATTTTGCTTCATCTAGCATAGACTCCACTAATTTTAATTGCTTGTCTTTGTTAGATAATTCTTCACGAACAACTTTCTCTGCAATATCTACTGCTAATCCTGCTACATGGTTTTTAAGTTCTGCCATGGCTGCTTTTTTTTCGCTTTCAATAGCTGCTTGCGCAAGCGCAATCATTTTGCTTCCTTGTACTTGTGCTTCATCTTTTGCATCAGCAATCATTTTGCTTTTTATCTCTCGTGCTTCTTTAAGCATAGATTCTCGCTCTACTCGTGCTTCTTTTAGAATACGTTCATTATCAGCATGAAGGTTTTCCATTTCAAGTTTAGCTTTTTCAGCAGATGCCAAAGCTTCTCTGATGGATTGTTCTCTATCATTAACAGTTCCCAACTATAGGTTTCCATGCAAATTTTTTAAGTACGAAAAACAAAATTGCGAACGATATTAATGTCCAAAAAAACAAACCAAAATCTGGAGTAACTAAATCCATTTCTTATATAATTTTATAATCTTTTTAACAAAAAACTAAAAACAGGTGCAACCAACCGTTGCACCATGCTTTTTTACTTTGCAATAAGTGATACAACTACCGCAAAAAGTGCTACTGCCTCAACGAAGGCCAATAATACGATTGCAGAAGATTGCAACTTACCTTGCATTTCTGGTTGACGTGCCATGGCTTCCATAGCTGCTGCTCCAATTTTACCAATACCGATTCCGGCACCTATAGCTGCTAACCCTGCTCCAATCGCTGCGAAAGGAACATAACTTACAGTCTCTTGTAATAATGCTAAACTCATAGTTAAATATTAAAAAAATTAATTAATGTTCTTCTTCTTCCATGGCGCTACCTATATATAAGGCAGACAACATGGTAAATATATAGGCTTGTATGGCCACTACTAAAACTTCTATTATACTAATAAATACCGAAAAGAAAATGGATCCTGGTGATACCCAAGCACTTTTGGCAATAAATATTAAAGAAATTAAACTTAACGCAATAATGTGTCCTGCTGTAATATTAGCAAACAACCGAATCATTAGTGAAATAGGTTTAATAAATATTCCCATAAATTCAATAGGAGCTAAAAATATTTTCATTGGAACAGGAACTCCTGGCATCCAAAAAATATGTTTCCAATAGTTTTTATTTGCTACTATAGTTGTAATTATAAATGTGATAAGTGCTAATAACCCAGTAAATGCAATGTTTCCACTAAGGTTAGCACTAAACGGGAAAAATGGAATTAATCCCATCATGTTATTAATCCAAATAAAGAAAAATAAGGTTAATAAAAATGGTAAAAATCGCTTATAATGTTTCTCTCCAATATTTGGTATTGCTACTTCATCTCTAATAAAAACGACTAGAGGCTCTGTAAATTTTGCAATTCCTTTTGGTACGCCATCTTTACTATATGCTCTAGCGGAAAAACCAAATATCAATACCAAAAAAATTATTGATAAAAACATTGAAAACACCAATTTTGTGATTGAAAAATCTAACGGTTTGTCCGCTTCATGATGAACCCCTTCTTCAGGACTCATAGCATCACTAACATGAGGCGCCTCTGAAGCATAGTATATTTCTTCATGAATTTTAACAAATTTCAGCCCTTTTCTTTCTACAATTACTTTTCCAGAATCATCATGTTGAAACTCAGAAGACATGAACGTTACTAAACCATTTTCTGTCCAAAGAATAATAGGTAAAGGAATTGTAAGAGGATGCCCATTCCATTCCCACAAATCAAAATCGTGTGCATCTTTAACATGATGCATAATCATATCGGTTACATTAAACTCTTCTCCTGGTTGTTCTGATTCTTTTATTTCGGAGGCATTTCCGATAAAAGATAGTGAAAGAAATACGCTAAGTAATAGTGTTTTAAAAGTGTTGATTTGCATCCGTTTATCCAATTAAAAATACCTTGTCTAAAATTCCGTGCAAATATACATTCATTATTTTAATTGCCAAACTAATGCATACAATGTTTAACGTTTTTGAAGAAATTTATTTAGGTTGAAAATTTCAAAAGTTAAAAATAAAAAATAGGGTATAAAAAAGTTGATTACTTCAAGTTGAGAATGTTCTGATTTTCCAAAGAATAAGGGCAATAAAAACACTATTGCTAAAACCATTTTTAATATGGTTAATCCTAAAAATAATTGATACATTTTATCACTTCCTTGGGTTGCTTTGTAGTTTAAAATTAAGAATACTCCAAAAACTAGCACAGCATTAAATGCATAAATACTCCAAAGTGGAAAATACAATGTCCCTTCAAAAAATTGGCTAATTATATAAAAGTGAACTCCAAAAAGTAGTACTGCAAAAAGCAAAAGTTTTACTGCAAAATTAATTGTCTCTTTGGTCATTAGATTTGTTATTTTGTTTAGAAAATTTTGTAGCTTGTTTAATTACATTGTACAACGATATTGCAATACTAGCTAGTGAAAAAATGATTGTAAATGCACTGTATTGGTTTGGGTAGTATTCATCCATTTTCACTCCAGCAAAAACACCAAGTCCAATAGTGACTAGCATTTGAAACCCTATACCTGAAAATTGAGCAAACGAGTTAAGCCGTTCTTTCGGCTTCTGTTCTCGGTCTTTGTTGTTGTTGCTCACTTTTATTTAATTCTTTTACTGCACCTTTCATACTGCAAACGGCATTAAATGTAGCTCCTGGTTCTACTGCGAGTTTACCTACTTGTACTTCCCCTTCAATAAATGCTGATGATTTTAATGATAATACTCCCGATAATTTTAATTTTCCAGAAAAACGACCTTCAAAATCGGCATTAGTGCCTTCTAAAGTCCCGTTTATCATACCTGATTTACCAACTACAATTTTTCCTGGAGTTTTTAATGTTCCTTGTATGGTGCCGTCAATTCTAAAGCCGCCTTCACTAACAATATCACCAACTATTGTAGTGCCTTGCGCTATTCTGTTTTGTTGTGTTGAAGCTTCTAGGGATTCTCTTCCTTTTTTGTTGTCTGAAAACATGATTATTTGCTATTAATTTGTGTTTCTATAGAGATTTTAAATACGATTCTAAGTTTTTATGAATTTGAATAACTTTATAATTTTGAGACGAAATGCCAATAGGATTTCTTTTTATTTCTTGTTTACTTCCTTTTAATATTTCTGTAAACCCAACTGCCGATTCTTTACTATATAACCCATGAACCACAACAAAAACAGTGTTGTTATTGTAAATATCTTTGGAAATACTTAGCTCGTAATAATTTACTTTTTTAATGCCTTCATTTAAAAGTTTAATAAATTTATCTACTTCTTCATCAGGTGCGTCTACAAATTGATAAATAGCTTTAAAATGCTTAGCGTTTGTATCGTCTTCAAATTCTTTATTAGCGAGTAATGGCATTACATTTTGCATCATTTCTTCTGCTTTCTTCCCTTCTGAGCTATTTGGGTAGTTTAAAGCGATATAGTTTATGGCTTCTTTATAGCTTTTATAACCATATATTCGCGCTTTTGAAACTGCCTTTAAAAATTCATATTTGGGGACAATTATTTCGCCTTCAAACATCGTTATGTATTTATCGCACTTAGAAATTACATCTAAATATTTTTGATCTTCAAACTGTTTGTAAAGACCTTCATAAATGTATTCAGGGCTGTTTTCATCTTCGGCTAAAATCGCATCTGGATTTGATAAAATTGTAGCATATCTTGAATCTGGATAATTTGCTATGATATCATTTTTTGCGATTTCAGCTTCTCCTTTTAAACCCAACAATTCATAAATTTTATACAAATTATATTTTGAAGGCAAAATAAGTCGTTCTTCAGGGCTATTCTTTAACAAGACTTGTAGTTTGTCTTTTGCTAAATTGTATTCTTTAAACTTATCTTTATAGATGAGCCCTAATTGATAATATGCAAAGTTGCGGTCTTTGGCTAAACTATCAATAACTTTGTCTTCAGTGGGAATAAGCGCTATATAAAAATTTGGGTCAAACTTCTCTTCTTCTGAAGCATTCGCTACATTCTCGTTTACAACTGTTGCACTAGATGCTACACTGCCTTTATTAGACCATCGCCAATTATCTGCAAGTTGCCGCTCGCCCCAGTTTACTAAAAATTCGTTTTTACCATAGGCAACTGTAACTGGGTTATAAAAATAGAATGATGCTGATGAATTTCCTTTGTCTCTAGAGTTTCCTCCTATTTTATTGTTCGCTGCTAATAACCCCTTAGATTGTGCCTTTTTTTCTTTTTCTTTAAGCGCTTCTGCAACTTCCTTTAATGCATCTGTATATTTTGTAAAATATGCCAAACGCTCTTCTTCTGATAGATTTACTAAACTTAAAATACTGTCATTTCGCTGCGCAACATCTTCATAATAAATAACATCATCAAGATTGTCTCTTTTTCTTTTAATAGCTCTAAACAGCTTGGTATTCTTCTTTAAATTAAGCATTGTGCTATCATAATACGCTCCTGCATCTTTGTATGCAACATCATCAAAACTCATGTTGCCTAGAGTTTGATAATTTATCGCATTAAGATATTTGTCTTGAGAACCTGTTCTTAAAGACTTATTATAATACACAACAGCTAAAGTATCTGATTTGTTTTGCTTATGAAATTCTGCAATTTGATGATAGATTTTATCTAAAAAGGGGCGGTTTTCTCTATCTTCTTCTAGATTAGTTAAAAGTTCTAAGAACTCTATTTTGCTTCCTGTATTGAAATCGAAATTTTTGGCTTTTTCTATTTCGGCACTAATCATGTAAATTCTAGGTGTCTTTCTGTTCAGTTCTATAACTCTATTAAAAGCTATATTGGCACTTTCCTTATCTCCTAAGGTATTGTACAACTGTCCTTGAATAAATCTATAGCGTCCGCGTTCATCATTGCTTTTTGTGGCATTAGAAGCAATTTCTAATTGTGTGATCGCGCTATCTAAAACTTTGGTATTAATATACGTTTGTGCTAACATTGATGTGGCATCGGCTAAATCTTGCCCTTTTAGTTCTTCTTGATAAAGTAAGCGTTTAAGATTGGTTTTTGCCAACTCATCATTATCCAAACGAAGATTTGCCTTTTCTCTCCAAATACGGGCTTGATTTATTTTATCGCTTGCTGGATATTTATAAAGAATATAATTAAAGGCTTCTAAAGAAGGTACAAACCGTTGATCAAAATACCGTGCCTTTCCTAAAAGTAAGTAAGCCTCGTCTATTTGAGGGTTTTTTTCCTTCCCTTTAATATTCATGCCATGCTTTTGTATGGCTTTTATGGCTTTTTCTTCTGCTCTTGTAAAATTGTCGTTTTTTGATTGCCCAGGCAATACAATTTCATCCGTAATTTGCATACGCTCTATGGGTAAAATATCCCAATAATTGTCTGTATATGCATTGTTTAAATCTGTTCTTCCTTGTTCTAATGCGTTGTAACCATTATACAATACATTAAATTCGGTAGCTACGGCTTGAAGATTTCGGCTTACAAAAGTGTCTTTTTTACGAGAGCATCCTGTCACTAAAATAACAGATGCAATGAGTGTAGATATAGCTTTAAAAGAGGTCTTCAACGTTGGTGTGTTTTTTAACACCATTTTTTCTTAAAACCACTACAAAAATATCGTTATTTTTGCACTAAACTTCAAAGTAAAATAGAACCGTAACTATCGCTATGCTTAAATTTTATTTTTCGTTTATCACAAAAATATCCCATTTTTATTAACCGCACTTTTAAGTAAGAACTGGTGTAAATGAATAACTAAAAGCTTTACATAATATTATGTAAAAACGTAAAAATAATCATCTTTTTCTATTAAACTACAAAAATAGCCGACTTTTAGCCAAAAGACGCGCTGGTGAAATGCGCTTCTAATTCTTTTAAAGTGGCTTCGCTAGTGGCTAGGTCTTTAACAATATCTCCTTTTTCTAAAACTACAATACGTTCGCAAACTTCAGTAACATGTATTAAATCATGACTAGATACTAAAACTGTAACACCTTGTTTTTGAGCTAGGTCTTTTAGTATTTGCTTGAGACGAATTTGGGTGGTTGGATCTAGATTTGCAAAAGGCTCATCAAGAATAATAACTTCTGGGTTTCCAATTAGTGTAGCTACAATACCTGCTTTTTTTTGATTACCCTTGCTTAAATCTCTTAAATACTTCTTTTTACCAAGTATTTCATCATGAAAAAAGTCTTCAAACTGTGCTAGTAAATTATCAACGTCTGATTTGTTTTGACCACGAAGTTCGCCAATAAAATAGAAGTATTCTTCAGGTGTTAAATAACCTATTAAAAAACTTTCGTCGATAAACGAAGATGTAAACGGTTTCCAGTCTTCACTTTCGTTTACTAAAATACCTTTGCTTTTAATATGTCCTGTTGTGGGCTGAATTAAATCTAATAGTAAACTGAAAAATGTGGTTTTCCCTGCGCCATTATTTCCAACCAAGCCAAAACTTTGCCCTTTTGGAATATCTAAATTCTCTATATTTAATACTTGTACGCCTTTATATGATTTTGATAAATTACTAACGGTTATCATTGTTTTATTTTGGTTTTATTATACTTATTTTTTTTCAGCAAAAGCTGCTATTGTTTTATACTTCCCTTTTTGATATATACCCTCTATCTTATTCAAGAAAAAGTTTTTAAATACAATTCCTAAAATACCACTTGAAGCCAATACAATTAATCCTGCTTCAAAATTGAATAACTTATATGGAATGTAAAAAAGAATCATTGGAAGTGCTAGTTTTGGTAAGGCGATAAGCATTTGTGTTGGATTAAATCCGTTAGTATTACTAAACGCTTTTGCTTTTACGTTAAGCTCAATTGGGACTCTATTTAATGCACCTCCAAATAAGGTTATAAACGTATTTAAGCCAATATTAAATAATGCTCCTGCTGCAATCATTCCAAAAATTTTCCATCCAAAATACAAATATGGAGTACTTAAAATAAATGATACTGCAACGGCAACAACCATTAAATACCATTTAGATTCTAAATATTTTTTATATGGAATGTTTTGACTCATTAATAATTTATAATATTCACTATCCCAAGAAGGCACAAGCTGCCCGAAACTTAACAAGAAGCCTCCTGTTACAAAAATAGAAGCTAGTGCCAAAAACGCAGGCATGTTTTTATAATGTGGTTGGGTATAAAAAAACAACCCATAAAACAAAAAGAAGAACGACATCATCAAGACTTGTTTTGGTCTTGCGTTACGAGAAATTAATTTTACATCATTTTTAAGAAAAGGCGCAATACTTCCAAAGCGATTCATCCACGTTAAATCTGTTTCATTTATTTTCTCAGCTTTTTTGGAAACCGTATCGTCTAAATAAAATCCTTTTCTTATAAAATTGAAATTTACTTTATATAAACCAATCATTAACAGTAACGGAATTACAACTAAATATGAGTTATTATATAAGCTATTAAATGCAAGCCCAATAGGCTCTGAAACCTTAAAAATTTCAAAATATTCTAACCCTATCAAAACTACTAAAGCCGAAATTATAAGATAAAAAACAGTATTGTTTTTATTGATTAAAAAATTAACGAAATTAATTGCCATTGTTAAAAATATAATGGATAAAAACCAGCTAATTACATTTAAAACAGGATAATCTTGTATTAGCAAAACAATACAAAAAGGCAGAAATATAAACAGTGAAATAAAATTGAAAAAAGAAAGCGTTGTTTTACCTAATAAATAATGAATCACCACATTTCGTTTTATTGGAATTATCATCAATGGTTTAATATTCATCACTGGCAATTGCTGCATAAAAAACCGAATTGCCAAATTACCTAACACCCAATACACTAAAAAATTATTTACTGTAATAATGGGGTCTATGTCTGGCATGGTCTTTTTTAAAATAAAGAACATAAGGCCTCCCATAAAAATGGCTATGCCTCCAAAATATATAACCGCTAAAAAAAGTAAAATTTTAATGGCAAGTCCTTTTTGAAAATATGAAGCTCTTTTAAACTGCTTCCATTCTAAACTTATAAATCGTTTAATCATAGTTTTTTGATGGTATATGATTTATTTGTTGTCTTAATATCCAAATTGTTACACGCAAATCTAAAATTAATTTTTTACTTCACTATTTTTGCCAAAAAAAGAACATGTCTCAATTTCATAAACTCTCTATAAAAGATATACAAAAGGAAACGGATAAAGCTGTAAGTATCACTTTTAATGTCCCTCAAGATTTAAAAGAAACCTTCGCTTTTAAAGCGGGACAATACATTACTTTAAAAATGATTATTAATAGTAATGAAGTAAGACGCGATTATTCGTTGTGTTCGTCGCCAAAAAGTGGCGAACTAAAAATAGCCGTAAAAGAAGTAAAAGATGGCACGTTTTCGGCATATGCAAATAATAATCTTCTAACTGGAGATGTCTTAGAGGTGGCTCCACCTAAAGGGCGCTTTGTTTTTACACCTAACAAAAATGCCTCAAGAACTATTGCTGCTTTTGCTGCAGGTAGTGGTATAACGCCTGTTTTAAGTATCATAAAATGTGTTCTAGAAGAAGAACCTAATAGTAAAATGGTTTTGGTTTATGGAAATAAAACCACTAAAGATACCATGTTTTTAAATGAACTTCTAGAGTTACAGCATCAATATAGTCATCGCTTCTCAATTAAATTTGTGTTTAGTCAAGCCAAAGAAGAAGATGCTATTTTTGGGCGTATTGAAAAAAGCACGGTCAATCTAATTGTGAAAAACGAATACAAGCATACAACTATTGATGCCTTTTATTTATGTGGTCCAGAGGGTATGATTCATACTATAAAAGATGTATTGTCTGAACATAATGTTGATGCTGATTCTATTCATTACGAACTTTTTAAAGCTGCAAAACCTGCTGAAATTAAAGACGAATCGGTAGCTAGTGGTAATACAAAAATCACCATTATTGTTGATGACGAAGAAACCACTTTTGAAATGTCTCAAAAGCAATCTATTCTTG
>JAADHG010000159.1:0-1646 GCA_013151975.1 Chlorobiota bacterium
GTTTCAATGAACCTATTAAACGTTAACAATGCTTTTGAAAAGTCTACCTTATAAAATGTAGAATCTAAAAGTGCCCCGTCCTTTTTTCTTATTAAAAAGCGGCTAGAATTAATACTCACGCTATCAATGACTATGGAATCTTTAACAACAACTTTTATTGTTTTATAATTGGAGCTTTGTTTTTGAGCCAAAGCGCAAAAGCCAATTAAAAAAATAAATAAAAATAAAGTTCCTTTCATCTAATATGTTAAACTAAAAACAAGGCGAAATATTTTGTTAATAGTTTTCGTTAAAACTCCTTAAAATATATAGTGTAAAAGTAAAGCATTATTTACTTTAGCTAAAATTCTTAGTTAGGTACATGAAAATTATCTCTTACAATGTTAATGGTATTCGTGCAGCAATAAACAAAGGCTTTATTGATTGGTTAAAAAGTGCAAATCCAGATGTTATTTGTTTACAAGAGATTAAAGCATTAAAAGAACAATTAGACCTTTCCGTTTTCGAAGAAGCAGGTTACAAATACAATTATTGGTTTAGTGCTCAAAAAAAAGGGTATAGTGGTGTTGCAATACTGAGTAAAACAGAGCCCAATCATATAGAATACGGCACCGGAATTGAATCTATGGATTTTGAGGGTAGAAACCTTCGTGCTGACTTTAATGGTGTTTCTGTGATGAGTTTGTACTTGCCTTCAGGCACTAATATGGCACGTTTAGAACACAAGTTGGAGTATATGGCTATGTTTCAAGACTATATAAATGCTCTGAAAAAGAATTATCCAAATCTTGTTATTTGTGGCGATTATAATATTTGCCATGAGGAAATTGATATTCATAACCCAAAAGGATTAAAAAATGTTTCAGGATTTTTACCTGTAGAACGTGAATGGATTGGTAATTTTATAGATAGCGGATTTATTGATTCTTTCAGACATTTAAATACAGAGCCGCATCAATATAGCTGGTGGAGTTATCGTGCCAATGCAAGAGCAAATAACAAAGGTTGGCGATTAGATTATGCAATGGTTGCAAAACCTTTACAAGAAAACATTAAAAGAGCCGTTATACTCTCTGAAGCTGTTCACAGTGATCATTGTCCAATTTTAGTAGAAATAGAATAAAAACTTGTAATATGATTAAAAAAATTTCATTAATAGCAATAACACTTACACTTGTAGTGTCTTGTGTATCTCCAAAGGTTTATAAAGATTTAGAAGGTAAATATGCTACCTTAAAAAAGGTTAACAGACAACTTTCTGACGAAAATGAAACGCTTTTAAATGCGAAAAATAAAGCTGAAACAGAATTAGCACAACTTCAAAAAGATTATGATAAAACTGTCGCAATGCGCGATAAATTGCAAAGTGATTATAATGCATTAAAATCGAGTTATGATAACTTAACTGCATCATATGATGCCTTAGAGAAAAATAGTTCTGAAGCAATTGCAGAAAACATCCAAAAGAACAGAGAATTACTGGCACAACTTGAAGCTAAAGAACAAGCATTAGCAACAGAAAATGCACGTTTAAAGAAATTAGAAAAAGATCTTAAAAACAGATCCGAGCAAGTAGCAGAACTAGAGAACCTCATCGCTGCAAAAGATGCGGCTATGACTGCATTAAAAAATGCCATTTCTAAAGC
>JAADHG010000159.1:1704-4630 GCA_013151975.1 Chlorobiota bacterium
TCTATGGAAAACAAACTATTATTCAAATCTGGGAGTTGGGCTGTTGGTAGCCAAGGTCGTCAGGCTGTACAACAATTAGGAAAAGTTCTTGGAGACAATCCAGATATTGCTGTGTTAATTGAAGGCCATACAGATAATGTCCCTTATAAAGGAAATGCTCAATTAAGTGGTAACTGGGATCTCTCAACAAAACGTGCTACGGCTATCGTTAATATCCTTAGAGAAAATGCCGCTATTAACCCTGAAAATTTAACAGCAGCTGGTCGTGGTGAGTTCGCACCAATTGCTACTAATGAGACAGCTGAAGGCAAAGCAAAAAACAGACGGATTGAAGTTATTCTAACGCCTAAACTAGATGAAATCACGAAGCTGTTGAATGATATGTAAGATGTCATTCCTGCGAAAGCAGGAATCCATTATTACTGATAATTTCAATTATTAAGATTCCCTTTTTCAAGGGAATGAAAAAAAGTTTTTCAATGAAATACACAACACTACCAAATACCAATATTAAAATAAGCAAAATTTGCCTAGGCACTATGACTTGGGGGAATCAAAATACAGAAGCTGAAGGGCATGAACAATTAGATTACGCCCTTGAGCAAGGTATAAACTTTATTGATACCGCAGAGTTGTATCCCGTTCCTGCAGAGGCCAAAACAAGCGGAAGAACCAGTGAAATCATCGGGACTTGGCTACGTAAAACAGGGCATAGAGATAAAGTAATATTAGCTTCAAAAATCGCAGGCCCTGGTGAATATACCGCACACATTAGAACCACAGGGTTTAGCCCCGAATCTATAAAAGATGCTATACATAAGGAATTAAATAGATTGCAAACTGATTATATAGATTTATACCAATTGCATTGGCCTGAACGACAAACAAACACGTTTGGAGTAAGAGATTACAATTATAATTCTAACGATCCTTGGCAGGACAATTTTAATGAAATTCTTCATACACTTGACCGTTTTATTAAAGAAGGAAAAATTCGTCATGTTGGCTTATCTAATGAAAAAGCTTGGGGAGCTATGCGATATTTGGAAGAATCAAAAATGCATAATTTACCAAGAATGATAACCATTCAAAATGCATATTCGCTATTAAACAGAGTTTTTGAAGGTGATATGGCGGAAGTAGCCCTAAGAGAAAATATTAAATTATTGGCATATTCGCCTTTGGCTTTTGGTGTGCTTTCAGGAAAATATATAAAAGGTACAGCAGCCGAAAATTCGCGGTTAAAGTTATTCCCAACATTTGCAAGATATAGTAGTGAGCAATCTACTTTAGCAACAAAAAAATATTTACAATTGGCTGAAGATAACAATATAAGCTTAACACAAATGGCTTTAGCCTTTGTAACCCAACAGCCTTTTGTAGCCAGTAATATTATTGGCGCAACAACCATGGTGCAACTAAAAGAAAATATTGATAGTATTAATTTAGAATTAAGCAAGGATATTTTAGAGCAGATTAATGGGGCTAATCCTAATCCAGCACCTTAACATTCCTGCGTGTCATACTGAGCTTGTCGAAGTGTTGTCGAAGTGAAGGCAGGAATCTCATAAATTAATCTAGTATAGCTATAAAGAATAAACTACTATTTATATACGTATCATTACGTATTGTAGGAAATTTTTTAATGTTTTATATTTGGTAATTAATCCTTCTAAATTTAAACTATGAAACACCGAACACCGAACACCGAACACCGAACACCGAACACCGAACACCGAACACCAAACTCAAGCTACTAGCTAAACTTTCATTTCTTTTACTTACCTTAACCCTTGTTAATTGCCAAAAAGATAATATTCAAGAACAAGAAAAGACTACTGTTAAAGTGCCTCCAAGTTTAAAAGCAACTATTGAAAGAGGTGGAAAACTCTTAAAAGCTAACAAAACTCTAAATCAACAATTAAGTAAACTACTAATTAATAATAAAACTAAAAAAAATACAACCGCCTCTAGAACTATTTATTCTAGCCAATACAACCTTAGTATAGATACTACCTTTATACAACTCATAGAAACAGCTACTTATAAAAGCTATACGTTTATTGTAGAAAGAGACAATCCTAATCCTGATGTTTTAGAAAACTATGTACTTACTAATTTTAATGATGATACCTCTAAACAATATTTAATTACATATCCAGTATTAAACTCTAGTTCAGGTCAAGAATACGATATTGCAAATGCATCAATACAACCCATAAATGATGATATCTTAACTTACAGCAGCGACACTAGTAGTTGTGCCTCTTTGGTTGAATATGAATATCCTGTTTGTGTAGCATATAACTGTAGTCGTCCTACAGGAAACGGACAGCACTCTCTAGGAGAAACTTGCAGTGCCGTTGGTGAAGATAGAGCTGGATACAACTGCACAGGTGGCGGCTGGGTAGATACTGGTTGTGGTGACCCAACAAGTGGTGGAGGCACTACAAACCCAACAGACCCAACTGATACTACTAATGGTGGAAGCCCTAATACAGATCCTACTGTTGTAGTTCCTCTTGATTCAATAGAATGTAAAAAAGTAAATGATATGATGAATACAGTTACTGGAGGGACTACTTTAAAAAATAAAATTGTAGAATTAGCCACAGAGGTTAATGATGTAACGAATGAACATGGCTTAACCATAAATGAAAATTACGAGATACAAAATTTAAACCCTGCACCTTTTTTAACTTTCGATAGTAATCCTTCAACGGCTTATAAAATAATAGGTCATATACATAATAACTCTACAGGAGGTACTTACTCAGTATTTTCTTGGGCAGACTTAAGAAAAATATCTGAAGTATTGCATAACAATAAATTAGATGCTCGCAAATTTGTTGCTACATTAAGTACATCTAAAGGGGCACACTATGCATTTACTATAAACGACCAAACTAAGTTTAACGATTTTTTC
>JAADHG010000132.1 GCA_013151975.1 Chlorobiota bacterium
CCGAAGCAAGAGCTTTAGGATTTCATAAAAAGCCACAATATATTAGAGAATTAAACGGCTATAAGAAACAACTTGCTAAAAACTACCTAACAGATCATGAAGTTACAGATGCATTGGTAAAGCAAGCTTATGAACGGATTTCTTATGATATTAAAGCAAAGCATATTTTAATCCGACTTAATCCATTGCAAAAAGATACGATAGCCACTTACAATAGATTATTAAAGCTTCGAGAACGATTGTTAAATGAAGATTTTGATTCGCTTAAAAAAGAAATTCATAATGGTAATACAGTATTGGTTGAGGATTTAGGTTATTTTTCTGGTTTTAAAATGGTTTATGATTTTGAATCGGCTGCGTTTAACACTAATATTGGAGAAGTTTCAATGCCATTCAGAACACAGTTCGGATATCATATCGTAAAGGTATTTGATAAGCGGAAGTCCAGAGGAGAGGTTACTGTTGGACATATCATGATTTCTAATAATCAAAAGGATACCTTAGTTAAACCAGAAGAGAGAATACAAGAAATTTATAAACTTATTCAACAAGGTGAAAATTTTGAATCATTAGCTAAACAATTTTCAGATGATAAAAGTTCAGCAAAGAAAGGTGGAAAATTGTTACCTTTTACTGGTGGTCAATTAAGTTCAGTAGCCTTTGAAGGTGTTGCATTTAGTTTGAATAAAATAGGAGAGGTTTCTGAGCCATTTAAATCAGATTATGGATGGCATATTATAAAGCTCTATAATAAAAAGCCAATTGCATCTTTTGAAGACATGAAGTATGATCTTGAAAATAAAGTAAGACTCGATGCACGCTCTAAACTCATTAATACATCCTTACAGAATAAACTCAAAAAGCAATACAATGTTTCTAATATAAATCCTGCACGTTTGTATTTTATATCTATTTTAAATGATGATTATTACGATAGAGCATGGAGAATACCATCTGATATTGCCAAAGAAAAACCATTGTTAAAAATAGGAGATACGCTATTAACGTATAATGACTTTGCTAATCTTTTATACAAAAGACAAAAAGAAGCTAAAAGGAACCAGTCTTTTCAAGAAATTGTTGATGAAAAATACAAAGTATTTATCAATAAAAATATTTTAGCATATCATGAACAAAATTTGGAAAACGAGAATATTGAATTCGCTCAAATTTTGAATGAATACAGAGAAGGACTTATGTTGTTTGATTTAATGGAAACCAAAATTTGGAATGCTGTAAAAAAGGATACGACAGGTATTCAAAACTATTATGATGCCAATAAAGATAACTATAAATGGGAACAGCGCATTGACGCAGTTGTAGCCACTTCGGCAAAAGAAAAAGATATTAAGGAAGTACAACAAATGCTCAATAACGGAAATAAGATCGAGGAGATTAAAAATAAATTAAATCAAAATAACACTCAAAAAGTTATTTTTACATCTGGAATTATGACAGCAACGCATCAAGCATTACCCAAAACATTTATTTTTAAAGAAGGTATTTCTAAAATATATTTCTATAATGATGCCTATCATATTATTAAAGTAAATAAAGTGTTACCAGAAGCTAGCAAAACACTAGAGGAGACCAAAGGGATTGTGATAAGTGATTATCAAAATCTAGTTGAAAAGAATTGGCTTAAAGAATTAGAGGGTAAATACGAAGTTAAGATTAATCAAGATATTTTAGCAAAAGTAAAATCTCAAATTAATAATTAATTGAGCACTAAATATTACATATTATTTCTAGTACCATTTATCTTTTTGTCTTGCGATTTTTTAAGGAAAACTGAAGAGAGTAAAGCGGTTGCACGCGTAAATGATACTTACTTATATAAAAACGATATTAAAGATTTGATTACAGAAGGTACTTCAAAAGAAGATAGTACTGTTCGTGTAAATAATTTTATTAATCATTGGGCAACCCAGCAATTACTTATAAATGGCGCAGCAATAAATTTATCTGAAGACAAGCAAGACGAATTTAATACTTTAGTAAAACAGTATAAAACCGATTTGTTTATTAAGGCATATTTAGAGGCTTTAGTTAAACGAAGCATAGATACTAGTGTTTCACAAAAGGAAGCAGAGGAAGTCTATAAAAGAAATAAGGAAACATTTAAATTAAATGAAGAACTTATTAAATTTAGATACATTAACGTCAACGAAAATATTGCCAATTTAAAGGATATCGAAAAACGCTTTAAACGTTTTAATAATGAAGATAAAAAAATACTCGATTCTATTGCAATTCAGTTTAAATCGTACTCATTAAACGATTCAATTTGGATTAGAGTCAACCAGGCCATATTAAAGATTCCGGCTTTAAGAGCTACTAACAAAAAAGAACTGTTAAAAAAATCTAATTTTATACAACTCAAAGATTCATTAGGTTTATATTTGATGCAAATTAATGAGGTGTTACTTCGCAATGAAATTGCACCAATAGAATTTGTAATGCCAACTATTAAACAAATCGTGATTAATAAGCGTAAGTTGGAGTATATAAAAGAATTAGAGAAAGACATTACCAAAGATGCAATTAAAAACAAACAATTTGAGATTTTTAACTAAAGTGAAATATATTGTATTAAGTATAGTATTACTATCGTCATTTACTACAATGGCCCAAGAAATTATCAAAGAGAAAGAGGCAACCAAAGAAGTAAAAAAAGCTATTGACCTATCACAGCGCATAAAGTTAGATGGCGTTGCTGCAGTAGTTGGGGACTATGTGGTTTTAGATTCTGATATAGATAAAGAATTTGAACAAATACAAGCGGCCGGTGGTTCTATAGAGGGTATTACAAGATGTCAAATGTTTGGAAGCCTGCTGGAACGTAAACTGTTAATGCATCATTCTATTCAAGATAGTATTGAGGTTAACGATGCTGAGATTAGATCCAATGTTGACCAACAAATTAATAGTATGTCACAACAAATTGGCTCTGTGGATAAATTAGTAGCATACTATAAAAAGGGATCTGAACAAGAATTGAGAGATGAAATGTTTGAGATTAATAAGAATAGTAAAATGGCTTCAATGATGCAACAAAAGATTGTTGAAGACATTGAAGTAACACCTGAAGAAGTGAGACAATTTTTTAATAGCCAGTTAAAAGAGGATCCTCCAATGTTTGGTACAGAGCTTAAGTTGGCGCAAATTGTTGTTATACCTAAAACTACCGAAGAAGAAAAACAAAAAGTAATAAACAGACTCAAAGAATTTAGAGAAGATATTATTGATAATGGCGCTAGTTTTACAACCAAAGCGGTGTTATATACAGAAGATACGGGCTCAAAAAGAACAGGTGGTAAATATACACTAAATAGAAAACGACCACAAATGGTAAAAGAGTTTAGAGATGTTGCGTTTTCCTTGCAAGAAGGAGAAATATCAGAACCTTTTGAATCTCAATATGGGTACCATATTATTTATTTAGAGAAAATTAGAGGTCAAGAATACGATGTTCGTCATATATTATTAAAACCAAAACTTACTAAAGAAGCTATAAAAGAAGCCAAAGAGAAGATTGAAAATGCACGTAAAAAAATTGTAGCAGGCGAGTTAACTTTTGCTGAAGCTGCATTAGAGGTGAGTGATGAAAAAGAAACCAAGTATGAAGGTGGTCAATTACGTAATCCACAAACACAAGATTTTGTGTTTCCACTAACTAAAATAGATCCTGAATTATATGGTCAAGTACAAAATCTTAAGAATAACGAGGTAAGTGCTGTTTTACAAGAAAGTGATAGGACTAATCAAATAAAATTTAAGCTCATTACTGTAACCGATAGAATTGATGAACATGAAGCTAATTTTGCTAAAGATTATTTAAAAATTAAGGAGTTAGCATTACAAGACAAGCAGTTAAATGCAATAGCAAAATGGCAAGAAGAGAAGATAATGGAAACATTTATTAAGATAAATGGTGAGCATAGAGATTGTGATTTTCAAGCTAATTGGTTAAAAAAAGATAAATAAAATATGTCTGACGTTGCTGCTGTAGAACATTTTGTTTCAAAATATAAAGAATTAAAAACAGAAATTGCCAAAGTTATAGTTGGGCAAGATAATGTTGTTAATCAAATCTTGATTTCAGTATTTTCTGGAGGACATTCCCTTTTAATAGGTGTTCCAGGGCTAGCAAAAACATTAATGGTTAATACCATTGCACAAGCCTTAGGTTTAGATTTTAAGCGTATTCAGTTTACTCCTGATTTAATGCCTAGCGATATTTTAGGTAGTGAAATTCTAGATGAAGACAGACATTTTAAGTTTATAAAAGGCCCCATTTTTGCTAATATTATTTTGGCCGATGAGATTAATAGAACACCTCCTAAAACTCAGGCAGCATTACTTGAAGCGATGCAAGAACGTGCAGTAACCATTGCAGGACACCATTATAAATTAGAATTACCATATTTTGTTTTGGCAACTCAAAACCCCATTGAGCAAGAAGGTACTTATCCTTTACCTGAAGCACAATTAGACCGTTTTATGTTTGCTATTAATTTAGATTATCCATCATTTGAAGAAGAAGTTGAGGTGGTGAAATCTACTACTACAGATAAGGAAGTTACAGTCAATCCATTATTTACTGCGCAAGAGATTATAGATTTTCAACATGTAATACGACGCATTCCTGTAGCTGATAATGTTATTGAATATGCTGTTAACTTGGTTTCAAAAACAAGACCTGATAACAATTCGGCAACCGATTTAGTAAAACAATATATAGATTGGGGAGCTGGTCCTAGAGCATCTCAGAATTTAATATTAGCAGCAAAAACACATGCTGCAATTCAAGGAAAGTTTTCTCCAGATATTGAAAATGTACAAGCTGTGGCAAATAGTATTCTTCGCCATAGAATTATTAAAAACTATAAAGCAGAGGCAGAAGGCGTGAATGAAGAGCAAATTATAAAGAGTTTGTTTTAATTACAGTTTTTCTGTTTATTTCTCATATATTTTCTTTATTAATTTATTATTATTTTAATACTAAAATTATTGATTTAATAATATAATTATACAAAATAGCTATTTTATTGCTATATATTTACTTTTTGTTCAATTTTGTTGTATATTTTTTAAAAGATATTAAATTTCATTAATTTTGTAACACTTTAATACAGTAAAATAATTTAAAACATAAGCATATGGCATTTGATATTGATATGATAAAAAAGGTTTATGAACAAATCACTGAACGTGTTGATAGAGCACGTGAAGTTGTTGGAAAACCATTAACGTTATCTGAAAAGATATTATATTCTCATCTTTGGGAAGGCACTCCAAATAAAGCGTTTGTAAGAGGAAAAGATTATGTAGATTTCGCTCCAGATCGTATCGCATGCCAAGATGCAACAGCTCAAATGGCGTTACTGCAATTTATGCAAGCAGGAAAGAATAAAGTGGCAGTACCAACTACAGTACATTGTGATCATTTAATTCAAGCTAAACAAGGTGCTGTAAAAGACTTAAAGCGCGCTAACGATGTAAGTAGTGAAGTCTTTGATTTTTTAGGAGCTGTATCAAATAAATACGGTATTGGTTTTTGGAAACCAGGTGCAGGAATTATTCACCAAGTCGTATTAGAAAACTATGCATTTCCAGGAGGTATGATGATTGGTACCGATTCGCATACAGTAAATGCAGGAGGATTAGGAATGATTGCCATAGGCGTTGGTGGTGCAGATGCTGTAGATGTTATGGCAGGAATGGCCTGGGAGTTAAAGTTTCCGAAACTTATTGGAGTAAAATTAACTGGAAAATTAAACGGATGGACATCTGCTAAAGATGTGATTCTTAAAGTAGCAGGAATTCTTACTGTAAAAGGGGGGACAGGTGCTATTGTAGAATATTTTGGAGAAGGTGCTAAAAACTTATCATGCACAGGTAAAGGAACCATTTGTAATATGGGAGCCGAAATAGGAGCAACTACTTCTACCTTTGGTTATGACGATTCGATGGAACGTTACTTAAGAGCTACTGATAGAGCAGATATTGCTGACGCAGCAAATAAAGTTAAAGCATATTTAACAGGTGATGATGAGGTATATGCTAACCCAGAACAGTATTTTGATCAAGTTATTGAAATTGATTTAGATACGCTTCGTCCACATCTTAACGGTCCTTTTACTCCTGATTTAGCAACTCCTATTGGAGAACTTGGGGCAAAAGCAAAAGAAAACGGATGGCCAATTAAAGTAGATTGGGGGCTTATAGGTTCTTGTACAAACTCCTCTTACGAAGATTTAACACGTGCTGCTTCAATTGCAAAACAAGCAGTTGATAAAAACATAAAAGCCAAAGCAGATTTTGGGATTAATCCAGGTTCTGAACAAATTAGGTTTACTGCCCAACGTGATGGGATCTTAGAGATTTTCGAAAATTTAGACGCTACTATATTTACAAATGCTTGCGGACCTTGTATTGGACAATGGGACAGAAGTGATTTAAAAGGCGATGAAAAGAATACCATAGTGCATTCCTTTAATAGAAATTTTTCTAAGCGTGCTGATGGAAATCCAAACACACATGCATTTGTAGGTTCGCCAGAAATGGTTGCTGCAATAGCAATCTCTGGACGTTTAGATTTTGATCCAATGAATGATACTTTAATTAATGAAGACGGAGAGGAAATAAAATTAGATGAACCAAAAGGTATAGAATTACCACCTGATGGGTTTGCTGTAGATGATGCTGGTTATATCGATCCAGTTTCAGATGGAAGTAGTGTAAATGTTTCTGTGAGTCCAACTTCTGAACGTTTACAGTTGTTAACTCCTTTTGAACCTATTGGAGATGAAATTATAGGAGCTAAATTATTAATTAAAGCCTTTGGAAAATGTACAACAGATCACATTTCAATGGCTGGGCCATGGCTGCGTTATCGAGGGCATTTAGACAATATTGCAAATAATACTCTTATTGGTGCCATAAATGCTTTTAATAAGCAAACAAATTTTGTTAAAAACCAATTAACAGGAGAGTATGGTGGTGTTCCTGATACACAACGTGCTTACAAAGCTGCAGGAATTAAAACTATAGTAGTTGGCGACCATAACTATGGTGAAGGATCGTCGAGAGAGCATGCAGCAATGCAACCGCGTCATTTAGGCGTTGTTGCTGTTATTGTAAAATCGTTTGCGCGTATTCATGAAACAAACCTTAAAAAACAAGGAATGTTAGGACTTACTTTTGATAATGAAAGTGATTACGATTTAATTCAAGAGGACGATACTTTCAATTTTATTGATTTAAATGCATTTGCACCAGGGAAACAACTCACTATTGAAGTGGTTCATGCAGATGGTAGCACAGATATTATTAAAGTAAATCATACCTATAATGACTCACAAATTGAATGGTATAAAGAAGGTTCTGCATTAAATTTGATAAAGAAACAAAACGTTTAAGCAAATATTTATTTCATTGAAAAACTCCTAATTTTTATTAGGAGTTTTTTGTGATTCAGTATTAACTTTTTTTGTTAGATTTCGGGTGTAGTTTCGACATAGAAGCTATATATAAATTGGATAGGATGAAAATTTCAAAATCGCAACGCAATAATATTTTATTTTTAGTGGTAATTGCATTATTAATTATTCCGCAAACAAGAAAACCTATTCAGGTGTTTTTAAACAAAGGATTAGCCCTTTTTGGGCCTTCAATTGAAAGTGAAAATAATAGAACTACAATTGCTTTTGAAGATTGGCAGTTACAAGATTTAGAAGGGAAAGTAGTTAACTTTAAAGATTTAGAAAATAAAGTGATATTTCTTAATTTTTGGGCAACTTGGTGTCCACCTTGTATAGCTGAAATGGCCAGTATTCATGAGTTGTATAATGATTATAAAGATGAGGTAGTGTTTCTTCTAGTCTCAAGTGAAAAAAAGCAAATAGTTCAGAAGTTTATGGAGAAAAAAGGATATAAGTTTAATAGTTATTCGCCATTATCTAGCTACCCACAAGATTTTAATATAAGCAGTATTCCAAGAACATTTTTAATCAGCAAAAAAGGAGAAATAGTAATAGATAAAAGTGGTGCCGCAAATTGGAATAGTAATAAAGTGAGAGATAAAATAAAAGAGCTGCTTGCTCAATAAAAGTGCGCACGAGAAGACTCGAACTTCCACATCCTAAACGGATACTAGCCCCTCAAGCTAGCGCGTCTACCAATTCCGCCACGTGCGCAAATTTTGAACTTGTCAAAAATAAAAAAAGTTAAGCAATATGGCTTAACTTTTTTTGTGACCTGGCTGGGGCTCGAACCCAGGACCCTCTCCTTAAAAGGGAGATGCTCTACCAACTGAGCTACCAAGTCATAATGTTTTTCTCTAACGAGGGTGCAAATATAAAATGTTTAATTTATAAAACAATACTTTTATTGTATAAATTTTTGTTTTTTTGTGTGTAGAATTTCCATTTTTTAATAATCGATTTAAGAGAAATAAATGATAGTAGTTTTAATAGGATATATGGCTTCTGGTAAGTCGACAATTGGAAGAGTTTTAGCTAAGAAATTAGACTACAATTTTATTGATTTTGATGATTATATAGAAGCAACAGAAAAGGAATCTATTAGTGATATTTTTGAAACTTCTGGAGAGATATATTTTAGAAAAAGAGAAACACAATATTTAAACGAGATAATTGCAAATAAAAACAATATAGTTTTAGCTTTAGGAGGTGGCACGCCTTGTTACGGAAATAATATGGAGACTGTATTAAATAGCGAACACGTTACTTCAATATATTTAAAAACTACCATTGCTTCTATTGTAGAACGTCTTGAAACTGAAAAAGATAAACGGCCATTGGTTTCACATCTTAATACTACAAATGAGTTGTCAGAGTTTGTTGGAAAACACTTATTTGAACGTGTTCAATTTTATTCCAAAGCGAAATATATAGTTGATACAAATAATAAAAATATAGAAGAAATAATTGAAGAAATTGTATTTAATTTAATATAGCTTCAAATTTCCCCCCTTCTAAATTTACATGAACATGTTCATGTAACGAAGTGGATAGAGAAATACCTTTAAAATCGGCTTTAACAGGATATTTTTTATGATTTCTATTTACTAATACAGCAGTTTTAAACTGCTTAAGCGGAACATTTAAAAAATGTTTAACGCCATAAACTAAAGTAGTTCCAGAATTTAAAACATCATCAATTAAAACAACAGAAGTATTAGAATATTCTTCGACAGCTAGTGATGTTTTAATATCATTTCTCGGATTTTTCTTATCAATAGTAACTTTACAAAGTTTAGGTTTTATAGTTGATATCTTACTTAATATTGATTTTAATTGTTTAGCCAAAATATAGCCATTACTATCAATACCAGCTAAAATCACTTCAGTTTCATTCACATTATTCTCATAAATTTGGTATGCAATACGCTTAATTTTATGAGTAATTTCTTGATGAGTTAGTATGATATTATTATTTACTGTCATTTTAATTGAATGATAAATTATATTATAAAATTACTCATTTTCTTCATTAAAGTCATCAATATCACGTCGGTCTTTTTTTGTAGGTCTTCCTACGCCTTTTTTACGATAATAATCTTTTGAATATTTTAATAACTCTTGCGCTTTAAATTGTTCCTTTGGAGTAGTATCCGTTCTATAAATATCAACAAGTTTTGGACCAACTCTGTTTGGAGGAATGTCATTTACTGTGAGGGTATAATTAATTTGGTTCTTTCTAACTTCAATTTTATCCATTGGATAAATTTCCCTACTTGGTTTTACCACAATATTATTTACCCTTACTTGCCCTTTTTTGCAAGCTGTTGTAGCAATATTTCTTGTTTTAAAGTATCTGACGCACCAAAGATATTTATCAATTCGCATAAAAAATGTAAAAACAACGTTAATGTAATAGCACAAAAATATTATAAAATTGTATCTTGCACAGCAAAAAAATAAGCAAAAATGAAAATTAAAAAAATCACTTTATATGTTTTTTGTATAATGGTTGGATTTGCCTCTTGTAGTAAAAAGGATAATACTGATGATCTTATTGTAATCCCTGTAAGAGATAGAGCGGAGCAACAAATTGCTGATAAAGATTCTTTAATTGGTTATTTGGAAACACATTATTATAATTCAGGTACATTTATTAATAGCACAAATCCTTCAATAGATGATTTAGTTATATCTGAACTTCCATCTGATGGCGTTTTACCTGATTCAGCAAATAACACTCTTTTAATTGATGCTATAGAAATTAAGAATACTGTCAATGTTGAAGTAGATTATGAATATTATGTTTTAAGATTAAACCAAGGAGGAGGGTCTGAAAAACCACATTTCACAGATAACATTCGAGTAAAATTCTCTGGAAATCTTTTAAATGAAGAAGTTTTTGATAGTTCAGTTAGCCCAGTTGATTTTGATTTAACTAGATTAGTAGTAGGTTGGAATAGAGTAATGCCTCAGTTTAACGTTGCTGAATCTTTTTCCGAAAATGGTGATGGTACAATTAGTTTTTTAAATGCTGGAGTTGGAGTAATGTTTTTACCTTCTGGGTTAGGTTTCTTTTCTGGTACTCCAAGTGGGATTCCAGTTTATTCTCCTTTAATTTTCATAATCTACTTCAACA
>JAADHG010000068.1 GCA_013151975.1 Chlorobiota bacterium
ATATCGTCAAATATTAAAAGCCACATCCTTATTTGGAGGTGTACAAGTTTTTAGTGTTTTAGTATCAATTGCAAAATCAAAATTTGCAGCTATTTTTATTGGACCTTCAGGTATAGGAATTCTTGGTCTTTTAAATTCTACATTAGATTTAATTATAGGCTTTACCAAACTAGGTTTGGATGTAAGTGCTGTAAAAGAAATATCTGCTACTAAAGAGGAAGACACTAATAAAGTTTCAAGAGTTATTAATGTTTTAAAACGTTTAACATGGCTTACAGGCTTGCTAGGCGCAGTGATAACTATAATATTATCGTCTTGGTTAAGCAAAGTTGCTTTTGGCAATACAGATTACACACTCTCATTTATTTTAATCTCATTAGCAGTATTTTTTAATCAATTAACAGTTGGTAATCTAGCTATTTTACAGGGCTTGAGAAAGCTAAAAAATTTAGCTAAAGCAACATTATGGGCAAGTTTTTGTAGCTTATTGGTTATCATTCCGCTTTATTATTATTTAGGAGTTAAAGGGATTGTTCCTGTAATTATTTTAACTTCAGTATTCACGTTTATTTTTTCATGGTATTTTACTAGGCAATATCATGTAAAGTCTGATAAGATTGCTATTAAAGTCTTATTCATTGAAGGAAAGCAAATGATGAAATTAGGATTTGTTCTGAGCTTGGGAAGTTTGGCTACACTGTTAACAATTTATCTTATTCAAATATTTATTACCAATCGCGGAGGTATAGTTGAGGTTGGTTATTACAATGCTGCATTTATAATAATTAATGCCTATGTTGGAGTTATTTTTAATGCTATGAGTAAAGATTATTTTCCAAGACTAGCATCCATAGCTGATAAAAATGATATTTTATCAAGAGTGGTTAATCAGCAAGCTTTTGTTGCTATATTGCTTTTAACCCCAATTATAGTTGTGTTCTTAGCATTTGCACCACTTATAATTAATATTTTATTTACGAGAGAATTTTCACCAATCATCGGGATACTTACTTTTGGAATATTAGCGACATTATTTAAAGCAGTTTCATGGACAATGGGTTATATTTTAATAGCTAAAGGCGATTCAAAACTATTTATTCAGACTGAAGTAGGATTTAATCTTATTCTGCTATTAATGAGTGTATTAGGTTATGTTTATGGAGGTTTAATTGGAGTTGGAATTAGTTTTTTGTTATATTATATAATCTATTTAGTAGGTATAAAGATAATTACAAACTATAAATATAATTTTAAGTTTAATTCCGATTTCTATAAGATATTTATTATTTGTATTATTCTTTGCTTTGGTGCGTTTTTAGTAACATATATTAAAACCGATTATGTAAAATACGGATTGATGATAGTTTTAATTATTTCTTCTTGTATTTTTACAATTGTAAAGCTGAATCAAAAAACCGATTTAATTAGAGTTATAAAACAAAAATTTAATAACAATAAACAATAGTTTGAGTATAGATACAATTACAATTATTGATATTCCGAAAATTACTGATGTTAGAGGAAATCTTTCAGTCATTGAGAATGATGTTGTCCCTTTTGATATTAAACGCGTATATTATTTATATGATGTGCCTAGTGGGACTCACAGAGGTGGTCATGCACACAAAACGCTTCAGCAATTATTAATAGCTATTAGCGGAAGTTTTAATGTAGTTTTAAAGGATAGGAATGGCCAACAAAAAACAATAACTTTAAATAAACCCAATAAGGGCTTGTTAATTCCTAATATGACTTGGCGTGAATTGGAAGATTTTTCGTCAGGAGCAGTTTGTCTTGTCATCGCTTCAGAGATCTACGACAAAGAAGATTATATAAGAGATTTTAATAAATTTCTACTTAAAAGGTAAGAGTTTTTTTCTAAGAGAGATTAGTTTTCTCACCAAATTATATTGACTTGCACAGTAATGCACATAATCAGTTATAGTTTTTGATTTTATTTTTTTGAATATTTCTTTACCCAAAGCCTTTTTTTCAAAATAACCAGCTAAAAACAGCAATTCTTTATTATGATTTTGAGAGTATAATTCATTTATGTGTTTTGAAAAGTTGTATTCATTTGAAAAATAATCAAACAAAGTTTTCATTTGGTTTTTAAGAAATAAATGATTTTCAAAATTCCTTTGATGCGAATATGAATCGTCATGGACTCTGTAGATATGTAACGATTCTTTAACAGTAGCAAAATTGGTTTGCATAACCATGTCTACTAGAATGGGATAATCTTCTATAGATAGATTCATTTTTAAATATGCATTAAAATCAACATATTTGTATAGTTGAGATTTGTTAAAGCAAAGCCCAATAGGTGAGACATTGCCTAGTAAAACAGCATTTTTATAATCTTCTTTTGATCCATTTATTACAGTATTATTTTTAAATGGTGTAATGGTATTATCACTTTCATTTAATTCATCAAATCCACTATCTACAAATCCTAAGCTAGAATCATTTTGTAATAGGGTAACCATTTTTTGAAACGCATCGTCACTTTTTAGTAAATCATCACCCGCAATATCAAATACATAAGTGCCTCTGCATCTATCAAGTGTAGCTTTAAAATTTTCTAAAATCCCTAATTGTTTTTCATTCTTTACAATATTAAAAATATCTGGTTGTTTCGATGCATATGTATTAATAATATTTAAAGTATTATCAGTTGAGCAATCATCACCAATAACAATTTCATAGGTAAAGTCCACTTTTTGTTTTAATATTGATTGTAAAGTTTCATCTATATGTTTTTCATTGTTATAGGTAATAAGATGTACTGATAAATTAATCATAAAAGCAGCAGGAATTAATAAGTGTAAATTTAGAATAAAGAAAAATAGAATAAATAAATTATTCACTTATTTTTGAGTAAACTTTTTTTAAAGCTGATGAGTCAAAAAAAAATTGCTTTAATTGGATATAGATTAAATAAAGGAGGAGCTGAAAAAGTAATGGCTACATTATCAAATTTTTTTTATAAAAAAGGATTTGATGTGCACATTATTATTGTATTGGATGATGTTAAATATCCACATTCGGGAACAGTTGTAAACCTAGGAGAGTTAAAAAATAAGCACAATGGTATTTTAAACAAGGTTAAGCGTTTTTGGTATTTAAAAAAACACTTAAAACAACATAATTTTGATTTTATTATAGACTTTAGGTTTCGTGTAAAACCAATGCAAGAACTAATTATTGCAAAATGGTTGTATAATACTAAAACTATATATACAGTGCATAGTTCTAAATTGGAGATTTATTTACCTAATTTTTCTCCATTAGCAAGAATTGTTTATGGAAATAGTTATAAGCTCATTTCTATAACTAAAGCGATGCATAAAATGATTTTGCGAAAGCATCAACTTAAAAATGTTAAGACAATTTATAACCCCATTGATATTAATGAAATTCAAAAAAAAGTAATTGATAAAATTATTCTAGATTTTGAATATATTATTGGAGTTGGAGAGTATGATACTAATATTAAACAATTTGATATACTTATTAGCACTTATGCCAAATCAATTTTGTCTAAAAAAGAAATTCATCTTGTAATTTTAGGCACTGGAAAAAACAAAGATTATTTATTGTCAATAGCAAGAGAAAATAATATAGAACAGTTTGTGCATTTATTGGGCTTTAAAGAGAATCCATATAAATATATTAGTAAGGCTAAGTTTTTAGTGCTCACAAGTAAGTATGAAGGATTTCCAATGGCTATTGTTGAATCTTTGGCTTGTAGTACTCCAGTACTATCATTTGATTGCCCTACAGGACCACGAGAGATAATTACCCATAAGGAAAATGGATTGCTTGTTGAGAATCAAAACACAAGTAAAATGATAGATAGCATGAATTTATTTATTGAAAATGAAGCGTTATATAATCATTGTAAAAAGCAAGCATTATCAAGTGTTGATGAATTTTCAATTGACCGTATTGGAAAACAGTGGTTAGATTTAATGAATAATAATTAAAATTTGCAAAAGCTACTTTATATAACTACAAATTTGAATGATTCAGGAGGTGTTTCTAGAATACTTTCTGTAAAGCTAAATGCATTGACTAAAGATTTTGGATATGAGGTTTGTATAATAAATACTAAAGGAAACTTATCTTCAATGTTCTACCATTTTGATAAAAAAATTCAAATAGTTTCCTTATCAAAAAGTAAATCTAACATAATTAATATTGCAACATATCGAAAAAAACTCAAAAGGGCGATTAATAATTTTAATCCGGATGTAATAGTTAATTGTGATAACGGATTCAAAGCATCTATATTACCTTATTTAGTTAAAGGAAAAAGGCCTTTAATTTATGAAAGGCATTGTAGTAGAAACATTAAATCAGGAACAAAAATAGAAACGTTAAAATTTAAACTATCAAATAGGTTATTAGACTTTAGTATTGGCAAATATAATTCGGTTGTCGTTTTAAGTGATTATGCTAAGCAAGAGTGGGACTATAATAATATTAAAGTTATTTCAAACCCATTATGGTTTAAACAACCTATAATGCAATCAAGTTTAAACGATAATGTTGCTATTGCTGTTGGAAGGCTTGCCTATGAAAAAGGATATGATAAACTACTTAAAATATGGAAAATTGTAAATGACAAACATACAGATTGGCTTCTAAAAATTTATGGAGAAGGAGACAATAGCCAATTAAAAAAACTTGCAAAAGCACTTAATATACAAAATAATGTTCAGTTTTTTGAACCAATTAAAGATATTGAAAGAATCTATTTGAACGCCTCAATGTTATTAAATACTTCTAGCTCTGAAGCCTTTGGTTTAACCTTAATTGAAGCCATGTCTTATGGTTTACCAGTAATATCATTTAAAAATACTTTAGGTGCTAAACAAAATATAGTAAATAATGACAATGGATTTTTAATTGAAGAAAACAATTTAGCAGCTTATGCTAATAAGATTATTTGGCTAATAGAGAACAAACAAGAGATGCAAAGAGTCTCAAAAAATGCTATTGAGAATGTGAAAAATTATGATTTTAACGCAATTATGGTGCAATGGCATAACCTATTTCAATCGTTTAAATAATGTTCTTTTTCAATGTGCCTAAAAGCCCTAATTTATAGAAATTAAACAACAGTAAAGAAGGTCTTGACGATTTAAGTTTTACTAATAATGGTTTGAAAGATATATGTGAAATAGATTAATAATGCCCTCTTCAGTTTTTTTTGATAAAAATATCATTACTATCAATATCACCATGCTGCACAGGATTATTAATATGCTCAATATGTAATTGTAATTTACTTACTTGATAGGCAAACAATGTATCATCGTGTCCATATTTGATGATGTTTGTGTCAAACTTTATTAAATTAAAACATACTTTTTTATGAGGGTATTATTAAACATTAGCATCATCTATACATATAAACTCAAAGTCAACATCTAATTTTGCAGTTTGTTCAACTATTTGTTTTGCAAGTGGATAAACATTGTAATTATAGAGAGGGACTAAAATTGAAAGCATAACAAAGCCGTTTGTTTAAGATTTTCTTTGTACCACTTCATACACTTTATTTTCGTCACATTTAAGTGTCTTACTTGGGTATTTTAAGAGTAACGCATAATCATGTGTAGCCATTAAAATAGTGTGTCCTTTTTTATTCAATTCTTGCAATACCTCCATGACCTCTATACTGGTTTGCGGGTCAAGATTTCCTGTTGGTTCATCGGCAAGAATAAGCTCTGGATCGTTTAATAATGCTCTAGCTATAGCAATACGTTGCTGTTCTCCTCCTGAGAGTTCATAAGGAAATTTATATCCCATTGTTTTCATATCAACTTTATCAAGAACGTCTTCAATCTTAGTTTTTATATCTTCTTTATTTGTCCAACCTGTAGCTTTAAGCACAAACTCTAAATTACCATAAACTGTTCGGTCATTCAAAAGCTTAAAATCCTGAAATACAATACCTAGTTTACGTCTTAAATACGGAATATCTTTTTCTTTTAATGAGGCCAAATCAAAGTCAACAATGGAGCCTTCGCCTTTAGTAAGTTCTAAGTCGCCATAAAGCGTTTTCATAAAACTACTTTTTCCAGTTCCGGTTTTGCCAATAAGATATACAAAATCGCCTTTATGCATTTCAATATTTACATTAGAAAGCACTAAGCTTTCACCTTGAAAAATAGAAGCATCTTTTAATTGTAAAACGATTTCAGACATAAATCATTAAGTATTTTTAAGTGTTGTAAAAGTATCATTTAAAATCAAAAGTATCAACACTAAATTATGTGTCTTCCATTTTCTAACTTCTGGCCTCCAACATTTGTCTTTTAAATATTTAATAACACGGTTTATAATTAACACAAAGTTTTAACGTTATAGCAACGAGATAAATTATCTTTGTTATTCATCAAAAAACGAGTTAATGATTAAAAATAGAGTATTAATATTTGCATTAGCACTAGTAAGTAATTATTGTGTTTTTGCACAACAATCAGCAGTTTATACAAGTGATTTAGCCGATTTTCAAAAAGCATTATCCCTTTACAATAGCAAACAATATTTAGCAGCACAATCGTTATTCGATAAGATAGAGGGTACTACAAAAGACGAAGTTATAAAGTCAGATTGTGCTTATTATATAGCCAATTCTGCAGTGCGATTAAACCAACAAAATGCCGATGACCTTATTCAAGATTTTGTAACCGATTACCCAACGAGTACTAAACGTAATACGGCATTTGTGGACGTTGCCGATTATTATTTTGAAAACTCTCGCTTTTCGTATGCAAGGAAATGGTATGATAAAGTTGAAGAAGAAGCGTTATCGAAAAGTGAGCGCGAAAAGTTTTATTTTAATTACGGGTATAGTTTTTATGCTACTAACAATGCTCAAGGCGCAAAAAAGTACTTATCACGTGTTGAAAATTCTGAAGAATATGGCTCACAAGCAAAATACTATATTGGCTATATGGCGTATGAAGGTGACGATTATGATAAGGCATCAGCATATTTTGATCAAGTAAGTGGTAATGAAAAGTATAAAGAAGGGTTATCATATTATCAAGCCGATCTAAATTTTAAACTTGGTAATTTTGAAAAAGCGATTGAACTTGCTAAGGAGCAATTGCCTAATAGTGATGAGAATGAAGTTTCGGAGCTTTCAAAGATTATTGGCGAAAGTTATTTCAACCTAGAGCAATACGCCGAAGCAATTTCTTATTTAAAGGCTTATAACGGCAAACGCAAACGTTGGAATAATACGGATTATTACCTCTTGGGATATGCTTACTATAAGCAAAATGATTTTGAAAGTGCTATATCAGAATTCAACAAGATAATTGATGGAAATAACTCAGTTGCTCAAAATGCGTATTATCATTTAGGTGAAAGCTATATTAATCTTAACAAAAAACAAGAGGCTTTAAATGCATTTAGAAACGCGTCTCAAATGGATTTTGATGTAAAGATACAAGAAGATGCTTGGTTAAATTACGCAAAGATTAGTTATGAAATTGGCAACCCATACCAATCTGTACCACAAGTATTGGCAGGGTACCTAAACAAATATCCAGACACAGGTTACAAGGAAGAAATTGAAACACTTTTAATTGATTCTTATATTACTTCAAAAAACTATAAAGAAGCTTTAAAATTGTTAGAAGGACGTAAAAGTTTTGAGAACAAGGTCGCTTATCAAAAAGTGGCATTTTACAGAGGGATTGAATTGTATAATGAAAGTAAATACCTTGAAGCAGAGTCGTTTTTTGATAAATCTATTGGAGAACCAAGAGACGATAAATACACAGCGAGAGCCATTTTCTGGAAAGCCGAAACCGATTATAATTTAACCAATTATGATGATGCTTTGGTTGGTTTCAAGCAGTTTCAAGGGAGTAATCAATCTATTTCTACACAAGAAATTAAAAATATAGATTACAATTTAGGGTACACTTATTTTAAACAAAAAAACTATACTAAGGCATCCGAATATTTTCAAAAGTACATTTCCAATACTTCAGAAGATAAGATTAGAATCAATGACGCTTACTTGCGCTTAGGCGATAGTTATTTTGTTTCAAGCGATTATGGCAAAGCAATTAAAGCCTATGAAAGAGCTATTAAAATGAATGAAATAGAACCTGATTATGCTTTTTTTCAAAAAGCAATTAGTTATGGATACATAGGAAAAGGTGCTGATAAAATTAAAGCTTTAAATAAATTCATCAATACATACAAAAAGTCTACGCTTAGAGATGATGCACTTTATGAACTTGGAAACTCTTATGTTAAGAGCAATGATGTGAGTAAAGCCATGAAAATGTATGACGAATTAAATGCACAGTATAGAGCGAGTCCATATATTTCTAAGGCGCTATTGCGTCAAGGTTTAGTGTATTATAATTCGGGAGAAGACGAGAAAGCACTAAGAAAATTTAAAAGTGTAGCTAATAATTATCCCGGATCGCCAGAAGGGATGCAAGCAGTCTCTACAGCACGTTTAATTTATATAGATTTAGGTCGTGTAGACGAGTATGCATCTTGGGTAAAGTCTTTAGATTACGTTGACGTGTCTGATGTAGATTTGGATAATGCAACGTATGAATCAGCCGAAAAGCAATATTTAGCAAACAACACCAACAAAGGAATTAAGTTATTTAATGCGTATTTAAACGAATTTCCTAGAGGGCTACATGCCTTACAAGCACACTTTTACTTGGCGCAGTTATATTATAAAGAAGATTTGCAAAGCAATGCAGCCTCTCACTATGAATACGTAATCAATGCACCTAGTGGCGAATTTACAGAACAAGCATTAACACGTTTATCTGAAATTTATTTGAATAGCAAAGATTACGCTCAAGCAATGCCAATTTTGGAACGTTTAGAGGCTGAAGCAGATTTTCCCGGGAATGTCATTTTTGCACAATCCAATTTAATGAAAGCTAATTATCAATTACAATCTTATGAATTAGCTGTTGATTATGCTGAAAAAGTATTGTCTAGTTCTAGAATAGACAAGAATATAAAAAGTGATGCGCATATAATCATTGCACGATCAGCAATGAAAACTGGCGATGAGGACAAAGCAAAATCGGCCTATGCCCAAGTGGAACGTATTGCTTCTGGCGAGTTGGCAGCAGAAGCTTTGTATTTTAATGCCTATTTTAAAAACAAAGAGGAACACTACAAATCGTCTAATACTGTAGTTCAAAAGTTAGCAAAAAACTATTCAGGATATAAGCTATATGCGGCTAAAGGACTAGTTATAATGGCAAAGAATTTTTACGCTTTAAATGATGCCTATCAAGCTACCTATATCTTAGAGAGTGTTATTCAAAACTTTGCTGAATTTCATGATGTGATATCAGATGCAAAACAAGAACTTCGCAAAATTAAGCTAGAAGAAGCTAAAACAAATGCTTCCGTCGAAACAAACGATGGAAAATAAAAATCAAATCAAAAAACGAAAAATCAAAAGCATGCTTAAGCAAATTAAAAACATAATTGTTGTCGCAATAATATTAAATGTTACGCAAATATTAGCACAAGAGCGCAGGCAAACCAAAGACACTATTAATACAGAAGTTGTTAATGTGGTTAAACCCTATACTCCAAAGGTTTCTGATGCATTTAAAGTAAAAGAAATTCCATCTATTGATGACGAGGAAACTGCTACAAAAAAGAGCATTAAGTACAATATTTTTTCAATTCCAGTGGCATCCACTTTTACACCTGCAAAAGGAAAAGCAGCTGAGGTAGATAAAGCAAAGAAAGCAATATTGTATGATAATTATGCGTCTTTTGGAGTTGGTACTTATACAAGTGTTTTGGGCGAAGTGTATCTTAATCATGCTATTAACAGAACCGAAAGTGTTGGTGGTTATGTAAGTCATCATTCATCACAAGGAGGTATTGAAAATTTGTTGTTAGAGGATAAGTTTTCCAATACAAAACTCAATATAAATTACACTAAAAATGCAAGTGATTATTCATGGAATGTTGATGCTGGTTATCAACATCAAGTTTTTAATTGGTACGGGTTGCCACAACCTCTATTTGATCAAGCAACAGCAAATACTATAAATCCACAACACAAATTTTTCAACTTCGATTTTGGGGGCGAAATAGAGTTTGAAAATAGCTTGATTAATAATGGAAGTATGCGTTTTAGACGTTTTGCAGACGATTATGAATCAGGTGAAAACAGATTTACTACAACATCTAATTTTGATATCCCATTACGAGACGGAGAACTTAATACAACTGTGAAAATCGATTATTTAGGAGGAACGTTTAATAGAAACATATTTACTACTGCTGAAGTGAACTATGGTAATTTTAATGTGGGAATTAGTCCAAGCTATCAAATAAAGGAAGACGATTTAACCCTAGATTTAGGAGTGTCACTATATTATTTAAACGATACTGAAACTAGTAAAAACAAATTCTTTATATACCCAAATGTAACTGTATCATATAGAATGGTGAAAGATATATTAATCGCATATGGCGGCATTGAAGGCGACCTTATTCAAAATACCTATTATGATTTCGCAACAGAAAACCCATTTGTATCTCCAACCTTATTTATTAT
>JAADHG010000251.1 GCA_013151975.1 Chlorobiota bacterium
AATAATTACGAGAAACTGAAACGAGTTCAGCTTGACAGAAAATTGTAATTTTCAAACTGCTTCTTCTTATAATAAAGATTCTCCATTGAGATTGGTTGTAAGCACATCACTCATATAATCGAAATATGGACGAATTGTTTTAAAGGCATCATCTATTATCCCTAAAAAATCAGATGATGTTATTTCCTTGTCTGTAAATTTCTTGGTAAAAATGAATTGTTTCTTTTTAATCAAGTCGATATTCTTATCGTCTTTATTAAACCCTTTAGGAGCAGTTTTTACTTCATCTCCAACAAGCTCTCCCCAAACCGATTTGAATGTTTTGTTATTCATAATCTGACGAATTTCATCAGCATCCATTTCAAACTCTTTACGAATGCGCAGTAAGTCGTCTTTATTGGGTTCCCAGAAACCAGTTGCAATAAAGCTTTCATTATTAGGTGCAATATGTAAATAATAACCACCTCTTAATTCTGGCTTTTTTCGGTGTACAGAACCTCCAAAATATGTTTTATATGGTGTTTTATCTTTTGAAAAACGCACGTCTCTATAGATTCTGAAAACTTTTAACTTGTCAACATTATCATGAATATTGATAGCATTGTATAGCTCGTTATAAAAGGCTTTTACTTCAGCTTCAATACTTTTAAATTCAACTTTGTTATCGTTAAACCAATCTCTATTGTTGTTTTTGTGTAGCTTTTTAAAGAAATCTAAAGCGGCTTTAGGAATTGTTGTACTCATATTGAATTATTTTATTGAAAAATACAAAAATGATAGGTTAATCAAACTCAATCTTGTTTAAAATCAATCCAGAAGCAGGCGCCATATAGTCCATAACTTCTGTACTGTCTGGTTTCAGGCTTTGTCGTATATAATCTAAAGTAATTTCACTACGACCTAACTTTATTAAAGCACCCATCATTAATCGTATTTGATTTCGCCCAAAACCTTTGCCTTTAACACGGAATAAATAAGTATTCTCAGGAAAGAAGCTTGCTGTAATTTCAGTGTTTTCAACTAATTCGCAATTTATAATTTCTCGATTATACATCCCATTGTTTGTTGGCTTATAGCAATAGGTTTTAAAGTTATGTTTACCTTGAAATAGTGCTGCTCCTTCTTTCATAACCTCAATATCTAATTCTTCAAGAATAGTTGTCATAATAGGTGCGCAAAACGGATGAAATTTACTGCCTTGAGCAAAAAGATAAAGGTATTCTTTTACTTTAGAATGCTTAATAATATTGAAGTTTTCGTCTACTTCGTTTATCGATAGTGTTCTAATATCCTGAGGTAAATTGTGATTGAATAATGCAAGAAATTCTTCTAAATCATTAAGTGGTCTGTCATCTAAAAATAGCTCGAAAGCAGCTTCTTCTGCAGAGACCATAGCATCAGTTCTTCCTGCTGCTAGTGTCTTAAAAGATTGATCTCCTAAAATGTATTTTAAAGTTCGTTCAATCATTAATTGCACCGTTTTTAATTGAGGTTGTTTTTGCCAACCATGAAAACGATAACCTAAATATTGAACTCTAATAAGGTAATAATAGCGCTTGTTAAACATCATCACAAGTACGCTAATTTAGAATATACTTCAAAATTTTAATGTCTTGATTTTAGAACTTCAACAATATCATTGAGTTTAAAACCTTTAGCCTGCAGCAAAATTAAATAGTGAAATAATAAATCGGCACTTTCATTTAAAAATAAGTTATCATTATTATCCTTTGCTTCAATTATAACTTCAACCGCCTCCTCTCCTACTTTTTGAGCTATCTTATTGATGCCTTTTTTAAACAACGATGCAACGTATGATGTGTCTTCTGTGGCATTTTCCTTTCTATCTTCTATAACATTCTCTAATCGAGATAAAAACCCAAATTCCTGCACATTAGCTTCTTTCCAGCACGTATCTGTTCCTGTATGACACGTAGGTCCTTCCGGCTTTACTTTAACAAGTAACGTATCGTTATCACAGTCATTTTTAATAGAGACAAGGTTTAAGAAATTACCACTCTCTTCTCCTTTTGTCCATAAACATTGTTTACTTCTACTAAAAAATGTTACCCGGTTCGTAGCAATGGTTTTTTTCAAGGCTTCAGCATTCATATAGCCCAGCATCAATACAGCTTTTGTATTAGTATCTTGAATAATTGCTGGGATTAATCCGTCACTATTATATTTTATCTCCATTATAATCTTACTTCTATATTATTATTTCTTAATTCATTTTTTAACTCCGAAATTGGAATTTCTCCAAAGTGAAACACACTGGCAGCTAAAGCTGCATCTGCTTTTCCTAATGCAAAGGTTTCAACAAAATGTTGGATTGTTCCTGCTCCTCCGGATGCAATAATTGGGATGTTTAAGGAATCTGATAATACTGCGAGTGCATCATTTGCAAAGCCATTTTTGGTGCCATCATTGTTCATGGATGTAAATAGAATTTCCCCTGCACCTCGTTGCTCTACTTCTTTTGCCCAATCAAATAGTTTTCGTTTGGTTGGTATTGTTCCTCCTGCTAAATATACAATCCATTCGCCTTCAATCTGTTTTGCATCAATTGCCACAATAATACACTGACTACCAAATTTATTTGATAATTCATTTATTAATTCCGGTCGTTGTATTGCTGAAGAATTGATAGAGATTTTATCTGCACCGCATTTTAAGAGCGCATCTACATCAGCAATAGACGAAATTCCACCACCAACAGTAAACGGGATATTAACTTGTTCGGCAACATGAAGCACCATATCTAATGTTGTGCTTCTATTCTCTAAAGTTGCTGAAATATCTAAAAAAACTAACTCATCTGCTCCAGCTAAAGCGTATTGTCTAGCCAATTCAATAGGGTTACCTGCATCAATTAAATTAACAAAGTTGACGCCTTTTACAGTGCGTCCATTTTTAATGTCCAAGCATGGTATGATTCGCTTTGCTAGCATAATTACTGGTTTAGTATATAGTTTTCTAGTTGTTTTAAACTAATTCTATGTTCATAAATCGCTTTACCAATAATAACGCCCTCACAGCCTAGATTAGCAAGCTTTGGAATTTCTTCAAACGTTGAAATACCACCTGAAGCTATCAATTTTAATTGGTGAGATTTCTCGTCGCTTTGCTCTGTCGAAATGACACAAGAGCTTAATATCCTTTTATATAAATTAAACGAAGGACCTTCAAGCATGCCATCTTTTGAAATATCTGTACAAATCACATACTCAATACCTTTAGCCTTATAATCTTGAATAAAAGGAATTACTTTTAGATTACTTTGCTCTTGCCAACCACTAACAGCAATTGTTTCATTATAACAATCTGCACCTAGAATGATTTTTTTTGAACCATACTTAGAAATCCAAGATTCAAAAACATCAGGATCTTTTACTGCAATGCTACCACCTGTTATCTGATTAGCTCCCGAGTTAAAAGCAATGTGTAAGTCTTCATTGGTTTTTAGACCGCCACCAAAGTCAATCTTTAAACTTGTTTTGGAAGCTACTTGCTCTAATACCTTGTAATTAACGATATGACTTGCTTTTGCACCATCGAGGTCAACAACATGTAAATATTGAACTCCTGAAGCTTCAAAAGCCTTGGCTACTTCTAAAGGGTTCTCATTATATACTTTTTTAGTATTATAATCACCTTTTGTTAGCCGTACACATTTACCGTCTATAATATCTATTGCTGGTATAATTCTCATAATATTTCCTGCGCAGGCAGGAATCTTTTTAATTATTAATTATTTTCAATTTAAACACTTCGACTGCGCTCAGTGTGACACTAAAGCGTTAAAAAGTTCTTCAATATTTTCTCCCCTGCAATACTACTTTTCTCAGGATGGAACTGTACGCCATAGAAATTTTCATGTTGTAAAGCTGACGCATAATTGGTTTCGTAATTTGTTGTGGCAATAGTTTCTTTACATAGTTCAGCATAATAGCTATGCACTAAATACATATATTCATTATTTTCTATTCCTGAAAATAAACCTGATTTCAAATTCGTAATAGTATTCCAGCCCATTTGTGGTACTTTAACTTTATTTGAAAAGCGCTTAATATTTACATCAAAAACACCTAATCCGGCAGTATCCCCTTCTTCTGTATGCTTACAGAGTAATTGCATGCCAAGACAGATACCTAAAACTGGCTGTTCTAAATTTGGAATAAGTTTATCCAATTGTGCTTCTTTAAGCATCATCATAGCATTACTAGCTTCTCCAACTCCTGGAAAAATAACTTTATCTGCAGTTAAAATTTCCTCAGGACTATTGGTAAGCATCGCATCAATATCTAAGCGCTTAAAAGCAAATTGAATGCTTTTAATATTTCCAGCACCATAATCTATTATTACTAGTTTCATTATATTACTCCTTTAGTTGATGGCAAAATCATGTTTTCCACACCCCGCTTCACCGCCATTTTTATAGACTTAGCAAAAGCCTTAAAAATAGCTTCAATTTTGTGATGTTCATTAACGCCTTCTGCTTTAATATTTAAATTACATTTCGCACCATCTGTAAAGGATTTAAAGAAATGTAAAAACATTTCTGTCGGCATTTTACCAATCATTTCTCGTTTAAAATCTGCTTCCCATACAAGCCAATTCCTCCCACCAAAATCTATAGCGACTTGTGCTAAACAGTCGTCCATTGGTAAACAGAAACCATAGCGTTCAATGCCTAGTTTATTTCCTAAAACGATATTGAACAGTTCTCCTAGTGCAATTGCGGTATCTTCGATAGTGTGGTGCTCATCAACTTCTAAATCGCCCATAACATTGATATTTAAATCTAGCTGACCATGACGTGCTATTTGGTCTAGCATATGGTCAAAAAAAGCAATGCCTGTATTAATATTGCTTTTTCCAGTTCCGTCTAGATTTAATTCTATTTTAATCTTAGTTTCGTTAGTGTTTCTTATGATAGTCCCTGTACGCTCTTTAGCTTTTAAAAACTTGTAAATTTCTTTCCAATCATTACTTTCTAAAGCGATAAAATTGTCTAACTCATCACGTTTTACGGTAACTTCGTTTTCTCCTAGGTTGGTATTGTTATTTATAAAGATGCCTTTGCTACCAAGGTTTTTTGCTAATTCAACATCAGTTAAGCGGTCACCTATAACATATGAGTTTTCTAAATCGTATTCTTCAGAAAAATACTGGGTTAATAATCCTGTATTTGGTTTCCTTGTTGGTGCATTATCTTCAGGAAAAGTTCTATCTATGAATTGTGCTGAAAATTCAACCCCTTCATTCTTAAAGGTTTGAATTATAAAATTATGTATGGGCCAAAAGCTTTCTTCTGGATTAGCAGCAGTCCCTAAACCATCCTGATTGGTAACCATAACAATTTCATACTCTAACTCCTTACAAATCTTACTTAAATATTGAAATACCTTTGGATAGAACACTAGTTTCTCCAACGAATCTACTTGTTCATCTGCTGGCTCTTTTATGAGTGTGCCGTCTCTATCTATAAATAATATGCGTTTCATGTTAGTGTTTTTAATATGTTTATTAATTCTTGATTCTCTTGAGGTGTACCAACCGTTATCCGAATACAATTTTCACATAAGTGTTGTGTACTACGGTTTCTTATTACAATTCCTTTTTTTAACAACTGATTATATCGCTTACTAGCATCGTCAACTTTTATCAATAAAAAGTTTGCATCTGATGGATAAATAGTCTCAATAAAATCAATGTTTTCTAATTCAATCCTAAGTAATTTTCGTTGTGTTTTGAGTAATTCTACTTGCGCTTCAACAATTTTACGATCAGATAATTGCCCAATGGCTTTTTGTTCTGTTAGAGTATTGACATTATAAGGTGGTTTGATTTTATTTAGTACTGAAATTATTTCTGCTGAAGCATAGCATATTCCTAACCTTATTCCGGCCATGCCATAGGCTTTAGATAAGGTTTGCGTTACTATTAAATTTGGAAATTTATTCAACCTGCATAACCAGCTTTCTTCTTCAGAAAAGTCGATATAAGCCTCGTCAATAACAACAATGCCATAAAAATTGTTAATTAAAGTTTCAATTTTGTCTTTATCAAAGCTGTTAGCTGTTGGATTATTTGGTGAGCAAATAAATAGTAACTTACTGTTATTATTCTGTTTATCCAACACATTCTTAACCAATGGTTGAAATACACTTGACAAAGAAACTTCTAATACATCAACAGCATTTATATTAGCCAGTACCTCATACATTCCGTAAGTTGGAGGAAGCGTGATTATATTATCTTGGTTTGGTTCGCAGAACGCTCTAAAAATTAAATCTAAAACTTCATCGCTACCATTACCTATAAGAATATTATCAATAGATACATTCCTTTCTGTTGCTAAGATAGACTTCAAACGAGTTTGCTGCGTGTCTGGATAACGATTTACACCATTCTCAAATGGGTTTTCGTTAGCGTCTAGAAAAACCATATTGTTAACAGAACCCTTATATTCGTCTCTTGCTGATGCATATGGTTTCATCCGTTTGACATTTGGTCTTACCAGATTTTTAATGTTTGTCTTTGTAGTATTCATTTAATCTTTAATAATGAGATCTCTCGACTGCTCTCGTGGTGACGGTTATTTCTATTTTAAATCATTCAACCTTATAGTAACTGCATTCTTGTGTGCTTGAAATCCTTCTGCTTCAGCCATTAGTTCTATAGTACTTCCTATATTAATCAATCCTTCCTTCGATATTTTTTGAAAGGTTATACTCTTTTGAAAGCTATCTAAATTCACACCTGAATAAGCCTTACAAAACCCATTAGTTGGCAGCGTATGGTTGGTTCCTGATGCGTAATCTCCTGCGCTTTCTGGTGTGTAATTACCAATAAATACAGAACCTGCATTTATAATACCATTCACATAAAACGTACTATTCTCAGTACAGATAATAAAATGTTCTGGCCCATATTCATTTATTAATTCGAGCGCAGTTACATCATTCTCTACATAAATTAGTTTCGAGTTGGCTATAGCTTTTTCTGCAATATCTTTCCGTGGCAAAACTTGTATCTGCATGTCGATTTCTTGCTGAACATTCGTAATGAGTTCTTTTGAAGTGGATACCAGAATAACTTGACTATCTATACCATGTTCGGCTTGACTTAATAAATCGGATGCTACATACGTAGCATTTGCCGAATCATCTGCAACGACAAGTAATTCGCTAGGACCTGCAGGCATATCTATTGCTACTCCGTATTTTGTTGCAAGTTGTTTTGCAACCGTTACAAATTGATTTCCCGGACCAAATATTTTATAAACTTTTGGAATAGTTATAGTGCCAAATGTTAATGCTGAGATAGCTTGTATCCCTCCAACTTTAATTATTTTGGTTACACCACAAAGCTGTGCCGTATATAAAATTTCACTAGCAACTTTACCCTCAGTATTTGGAGGTGTGCACAGTATAATTTCTTTGCAGCCCGCAATTTGTGCCGGAATAGCAAGCATTAAAACCGTTGAGAACAAAGGCGCAGTTCCTCCTGGAATATATAATCCAATTTTTTCTATTGGTCGTTTTTCTTGCCAACACTGTACTCCCTTAGAAGTTTCTACTTCCACTCTAGCTGTTTTTTGGGCATTATGAAAGACCTCAATGTTTTGCTTTGCAATATTGATAGCTTCTTTTAGCTCTTGAGAAATATTTTTAGAAGCCTCTTGCACTTCAGTTTTTGTGACGAGATTATTTTTCAATATCACACCATCAAATATTGATGTGTATTTTGAAATGGCAACATCACCGTGTTGCTCTACATCTTTAAATATTTGAGTGACTGTACTCTCTATGTCTTCAACCGATTGTGTTGGACGCTGCAACAAAACAGACCAAGTTTCCTTTTTTGGATTTATTATTGATTCCATATTAAATAACCATTTTTTCTATAGGACAAACAAGAATGCCTTGTGCACCTTTTAATTTTAATTCATCAATGATTTCCCAAAATTGATTTTTGTTTATTACTGAATGTACAGAGCTCCACCCCTTTTCAGCTAGTGGTAAAACCGTTGGGCTTCTCATTCCCGGAAGTACATTAATAATCGCTTTTAATTTATCATTAGGAGCGTTTAATAAAATATACTTTGAATTTCTTCCCTTTAAAACCGATTTAATTCGGAATTGAATTCTACTTAGAATCTCTTGATTATCACTTGATATTTTAGGAGACACCGCCAAAACTGCTTCAGATTTAAGAATAATATTTTCTTCTTTCAAATTATTCTTAAATAATGTGCTCCCACTAGATACAATATCAACAATGGCATCGGCAAGCCCAATATTAGGAGCTATTTCTACCGAACCATTGATAATGTGAAGGTTTGCACTAACATTATTCTCTTCTAGAAATTTGCAAACTGTGTTTGGATAGGACGTTGCAATTTGTTTACCCTCTAAATCTTTAATGCTAGTATATGCCATTGTTTTGGGTACAGCAACAGAAACTCTACATCTTGAAAATCCAAGTTTTTCAATAGTGTTTATATCATTTCCTTTTTCTATAAGAATATTTTCGCCAATAATTGCGGCATCAACAACACCATCTCTGAGGTATTGTGGTATATCGCCATTTCTTAAATAAAAGACCTCCAAAGGAAAATTCTTGGCAGAGGCTTTAAGTTGGTCTTTCCCGTTATCTATAGATATTCCTATATCTCTTAGGAGTTTCATAGAATCGTCGTGCAATCGACCTGATTTTTGAACTGCAATTTTTAATTTACTCATATTGTGCCCGAGAAAGCGGGTATCTTTAATTGTGTTTGAGTAAATCTTGTTGGTGAAGAATTTCTACCTATGCAGAAATAAAAAACCCGCTTGATTTACTCAAACGGGTTTTAAAATATATTAGTTTTTATTCAATACATCTTCAGCCTGCTTGAGTGCAAGTATGAAAATGATGATGATGTAATTGAATAAAATTCATTTTGTTTTTTTATCTGTACAAATGTTCAGAATTAAAAATTACAATTCCTAATATTTTCAAATAAATTTAATTATTTCCTAGAATTATTGGCATTCCATCTTTACCTGATCCTATAATAACTACTTTACTGTTAGGAGATTCTGCTAACTTGAGGGTCGCTTCTATCCCTTTGTCCTGAAGGATCTTATCTGTAAGTGATGCACTTAAAATACGGTTTGCATCTGCTTTACCTTGCGCTTCAATACGTACTTTTTGAGCTTCTTTATCGGCAGTAATCAATCTGAATTCATATTCCAAACTTTCCTGCTCTTGCTTTAATTTACGTTCAATCGCATCTTTAATTGTGTTAGGTAACGTTACATCTCTAACCAAAATCTCGTTAAGTTGTACGAATTGCTTCTCAACAATTTTTTTGGTTTCTTCAAAAATTTCTTCTTGAATCACATCACGTTTACTAGAATACAATTGCTCGGGAGTATAGCGCCCTACTACACTACGTGCAGCACTGCGAATAGCTGGTTGCAATACTCTTGACACATAATTTTGTCCTTTTTCTTGATGTAATTTTCCTAAGTTCGAAAAATCTGGTTGAAACCAAGCGGATGCTTCTAATTTAATTTCCAAACCGTTTGAAGACAATACTTGCATGTTTTCAAAAATTTCTTGTTGTCTTACTTCGTAAACAAACACTTTATTCCACGGAGCAACTATATGAAACCCTTCTCCCATTGCTGGTTCGTCAGTTACGACACCTCCATCAAAAGTTTTGTACAATACGCCTGCTTGTCCTGAATCAATAGTTATTGCCGATTTTGAAAATAATACAATTAAGACAATAAAAATTATGATTATTGGCAATGCAATTTTTGGTAATTTTTCCATTATATATTTATTTTGGTTAAATGAGTCCATTATATTTTCTTAAAAACCACTCTACTGCTAGACTCAATGCAATAAGTGCTAATAGATATTTGAAGTCAATCAAAGGTACAACATTTTTACTACTCTTTTGTACTGTTTTAAAGCGTGAATCACTTAATAAATCACTAATTAAAGAGGTCGTGTTAGCAATAAAATACGCTGTGCCTAAACTATTAGTAGCTAGATGTTGCAACTTTGTTACATTAGCATTTAAAAATTGTTGTTCTACATTGTAGTCTAAAATTTTAATATGCCCAGATTGGGTTACTTCTCCATTATTTGCGTTAACTGTAAAATTGTATTCTCCAGACGCGAAATTACCTAAATCTACTTGATAATTATTTTGTTTTAAAATAAACGGAAGTATGGTTTCATTGCCAGAATTAGTTTCTCGCAAAACAATGCTTATGCGAGCTCTAGCATCAAACTCATAATTCTTATTAAAAAATTGAGCCAATATTTTTATATCGCCATTACCATTATAAAAAGATTCATATTCTAAATTTAAACGGCTTCTTTTTTTGTTCATTGCCAAATATTGCACAAGCTTTCCTATAAAATTATCAAATTGCTGAAACGATTTATTATTAAGGTAACTTTGCGCTCTCCACTTCCATATATCTTCTCCGATAAGTAATACTTCCCTCCTGTCATTATTTTCAAAAGTAACTAGCAAGTAGATTTA
>JAADHG010000096.1 GCA_013151975.1 Chlorobiota bacterium
GAGTTAGCCGTTCTTTTTCCAGAACGATCATGGTCGTCCCAATTGTTTGCTGCTAAAATTCCAGGAACTAATACTAAACATATTAGAGCTACAGTTGGTGCAAGTAATTTAGATTTAATTTTAGTTTGTAATAACTCAAACAGGGCATATACTCCAAAACCAATCCAGATAGCAAAGACGTAGAATGATCCCACAACCGAGTAATCACGCTCGCGAGGTTCAAAAGGTCTTACATTGGTGTAAAACTGAATGGCAAGTCCTGTAAACAGAAAGAAAACGAGCATGGTCCAAAATAGCTTTTTGTCTGTATTGAATAAAAAGAATAATCCTATTAATCCTAAAAGGAATGGTAAAAAGTAATAGGTATTTCTAGCTTTATTGTTTAATATATCACTTGGTAAATTATCTTGAGGTAGGCCTAAATGTATCTCATCAATAAAATTAATACCACTTATCCAGTTACCATGCATATCGTATTTGCCTTGTATATCGTCTTGTCGCCCTGTGAAATTCCACATAAAATAGCGCCAATACATATAGCCCAATTGGTATTCGAGCATATAGGCGATATTACTTCCAAAAGATGGTTTTTCTATATCGAAATATTGCGGGCCATATTGTTTTAAAAAGCTGCTATAATCGCTATAATCAACTTGACCTTCATTAACACGAGCAATAAAGTCTGAAACTAATGCTCTTACCTCATTTTGCATTTGGTATTCTGGTTTTATTTTAAAATCTATAAAACCAGTATAGAGCATATAATTTTCGGCATGTTCAGCACTCCACATTCTAGGAAGAATAGACGCATGTTTTGAGTTGTAATTTGGAGAGGCGTTTTTGTAATCGTTTACGATAACGTATTTGCCTTTTTCATAATCTTTTTCGTATTTAGGCTTATCATCTACATAAGGATTGTTTTCATCATAACCCGCATATTGTTCAGTAAATTGAGGGCCGTAAAATAAGTGTGTTTTAGGATATTGTTCTAAGTTGTAATATGCCAACAATTCTCTTGCGCTTGAAGGGTTATTCTCATTGATAACGACATTTGCATTCGCACGAATAGGAAGCATCATCCAAGAAGAGAAGCCTATAAAAATAAATAGCACACAAAGAATTAATGTATTGGTGTGTTTATAGTGTTTTTTTCTCGTATAATGTATCCCATAATAAAATAAGGCAATGGCTAACAAACCAGCAATAATACTTCCAGAATTAAAAGGTAGCCCAATAGTATTTACAAAGAACACTTCTGCAGCACTAAAAAATTTAAGCGCGTTAGGGAGTAATAATTTAAATATAAAAAGTAAAATAGTAACCACCACAATATTTGCAAAAATGAAATTTTTAACGGTTACAGTTTTATAATTTTTAAAGAAATAAATAAGTCCAATAGCAGGAATAGTTAACAACCCCATAAAATGTACTCCAAACGATAAACCAATAATAAAAGAAATAAGAATTAACCATTTGTTTCCTCTAGGTTTGTCCATGTCTTGTTCCCAGCGTAATGCCAAATAAAATAAAACAGCCATGATTAAAGTTGCCATGGCATATACTTCGGTTTCTACAGCATTAAACCAAAACGAGTCTGTAAATGTAAAAGCAAGACTTCCAACGAGTGCACTACCAAGAATAGCTTGCCCTTTATTTTGAGAAATGGATGTTGTTTTAATAACTAGTTTTTGTAACAAGATAGAAATAGACCAAAACATAAACAAGATTGTAAAAGCACTAGCTGCCGCACTCATCATATTAAGCATAAGTCCAATTTGAGAAGGATCGGTTGCAAATATTGAGAAAAAAGCACCTAACATTTGAAACAATGGAGCTCCAGGAGGATGTCCAACTTGTAGTTTGGAAGAGGTTAATATGTATTCTCCTGCATCCCAGAAACTTACTGTAGGTTCAACGGTTAAGCTATAAGTAATAAATGCGACTAAAAATGCAAACCATCCTAAAATGGTATTCCACTTTTTGAAGTTGAATTGTGTCATAATCATTATTTGTTACTGATGGCGAATTTAACAATAAATAAATTACACGTGGCCATTTTTAAGTAAACGTTAAGGGTTTCTCATTATTTTCTTTAGAAAATGCTTGCGCAACTAAAACTTTGTTATAAATTTGCAACCTCAAAATGAGATATTGGCCTATGGTGTAATTGGTAACACGTCTGGTTTTGGTCCAGAAGAGCCTAGGTTCGAACCCTAGTAGGCCAACAAAAACAGAATTTCAATCTTTATTTAAGGTTGAATTTTTAGAATTTTTAAATATTTTTAAAAGGGCGAGAAGTTTATCCTGAGCGTAGTCGAAGGAAACCCTAGCGTTGTGCTGAGCTTGTCGAAGTATAGGCCAACAAAACTTATGAATAATCAGTCTTTTAACCGAAGGCTGATTTTTTTTACACGGTATTCAGGAATATTAAAAAATCGTGTTTAAACGTTTGCAAAAATCAAGATAAATATTGTATATTTGCAGCGTTGTAAGAAAAAGAATAAGTGAGGGGACGAGAAGTCCCCTCTTTTTATACTAAAAAATGTTCAAAAACACAGTTAAAGCTTTACTAGATGACGCCCTCGAAGAGCGACAAGATTTGTTTTTAATTAGTTTTGATGTGTTAGAAGGTAATTCTATAAGAGTTATAATTGATGGAGATAACGGCGTACTTGTAGAGGACTGCATGTTTATAAGTAGAGCCATTGAACATAATTTAGATAGAGAAGAACAGGATTTTTCTTTAGAGGTTGCTTCGGCAGGAGCAACAACACCTTTAAGTCATGCAAGACAATATCAAAAAAATATTGGAAGAGTGTTAGAGGTTAAAACAATTGATAATAAGAAGTTTGAAGCTACACTTGTTAATACAAACGATCAAAGTATTTTTTTGGAGTGGAAAGCTAGAGAACCAAAACCAATTGGCAAAGGTAAAGTTACTGTAAAAAAAGAAGCGACACTATCTTATAATGATATAGTGGAAGCAAAAGTGAAAATAAAATTTTAATCCAGAATAGTTATGGAAAATATTGCGTTAATTGAGTCATTTTCAGAATTTAAGGACGATAAATTAATAGATCGTGTTACCTTAATGGCGATATTAGAGGATGTTTTTAGAAATGCATTAAAGAAGAAGTTTGGCGACGATGATAATTTTGATATTATCATTAACCCAGATAAAGGCGATTTAGAAATTTGGAGAAACCGTGTAGTGGTTGCTGATGGTGAAGTAGAAGAGCCAAATCAAGAGATTTCATTAACTGAAGCTAGAAAGATTGAACCAGATTTTGAAGTTGGTGAGGATGTGTCTGAAGAGGTTAAACTTATAGATCTCGGTCGTCGAGCCATTTTAGCATTACGTCAAAACTTAATTTCTAAGATACACGAGCACGACAATACAAACATTTACAAACAATTTAAAGATCTAGTAGGTGAGATTTATACAGCTGAGGTACATCATATTCGTCATAGAGCAATTATTTTGTTAGACGATGATGGCAACGAAATTATTCTACCAAAGGACAGACAAATCCCATCAGATTTCTTTAGAAAAGGAGAGAATGTAAGAGGGATTATTGAAACCGTTGAGCTTAAAGGAAACAAGCCAACTATTATTATGTCAAGAACGGCTCCAGTGTTTTTAGAAAAATTGTTTGAACAAGAAATTCCTGAAGTTTTTGATGGTTTAATTACAGTGAAAAAAGTGGTAAGAATTCCTGGAGAAAAAGCTAAAGTAGCAGTAGATTCTTATGATGATAGAATTGATCCAGTTGGTGCTTGTGTTGGTATGAAAGGGTCTAGAATTCACGGTATTGTACGTGAGTTAGGCAATGAAAATATAGACGTTATTAATTATACTAATAATGTGCAATTGTTTGTTACCAGAGCATTAAGCCCAGCAAGAGTAACCTCTGTTAAGCTTGATGAAGAAACAAAACGAGCAGAAGTTATTCTTAAACCAGAAGAAGTAAGTAAGGCAATTGGCCGTGGTGGACATAATATTCGTTTGGCAGGACAACTTACAGGATATGAAATAGATGTCTTTAGAGAAGGTGTAGAAGAAGATGTAGAGCTTACAGAATTCTCGGATGAAATTGAAGGATGGATAATTGATGAATTTGCAAAAGCAGGATTAGACACGGCAAAAAGTGTTTTAGAACAAGATATAGTAGATTTAGTGAAACGTACCGATCTTGAAGAAGAAACAATTAGCGAAGTTGTACGAATTCTTAAAGAAGAATTTGAAGAATAAAAAATTATTATATATTGGATAAGAATTGAGAATACATTTAGAAGTTCTGTTTTTATTCAAAAATTATAAGTACTGAAACAAAAACAGTGAATGCTGTTAGATATTTTTAAAGGCAATTTATGGCTGAAACAATTAGATTAAATAAAGTACTAAGAGAGTTAAATATCTCCATAGATCGTGCTGTAGATTTTTTAGAATCTAAAGGCATTGAGATAGAGCATCGCCCTACTACAAAAATTTCTACAGAAGTATATGAAGTGCTTTCAGGAGAATTCCAAACAGATGCGAGTAAAAAAGTAGCCTCTAAAGAAGTTAGTGAAGCTAAATTTAAAGAAAAAGAAGAACTTCGTATTGAACGAGAACGTGAGATTGAAGAAAAACTTCAAAAAGCAGAAGCCGCTAAAAAAGAGATTGTTAAAGCTAAAACTACACTTACAGGGCCTAAGCAAGTTGGAAAAATTGATTTAGAAAAACCTAAAAAGAAATCTGTCAAAGAGAAAGAGGTGCCAGAACCTAAAAAGGAAGAAAAAGTTTCACCAAAAACAGAAACAAAAAAAGCACCAGAAAAAGATAAAGTTGTTGAAGAGGTTAAAGAAAAACCTGTTGTTAAAAAAGCTGAAGAATCACCAAAAGAAGAGGTAATTGAAGCGACTAAAGAAGAAAAAGTCACTACAAAATACCAAAAACTTTCAGGGCCAAAATCTACAGGAGAAAAAATTGATTTAACCCAATTTAACAAACCAAAGAAAAAGAAAGAAGATAAAAAGCCTAAAGGTAACGCAAATGCAGATGCCAAAAAGAAACGACGTCGCATAAGTAAAGTTGGTGGTGGCGAGCAAAAAGGCGGAGGCCCAAGACAGGGACAAGGTAATGCTAGAGGCGGAAATAGATTTAATAATAAAGGAAGAGGTCAAAGACGACCACAGGTTGTTAAGGAAGAGCCTAGTGCAGAAGAAGTTCAAAAACAAGTTCGAGAAACTTTAGAAAAACTTCAAGGAAAATCTAGTAAAGGTAAAGGTGCAAAATATCGTAGAGATAAAAGGGATCAACATCGTCAGCAAACCGAAATTAATCAGGAGTTAGCTGCTGCGGAAAGCAAGGTTTTAAAAGTAACAGAATTTGTTACTGCTAGTGAAGTAGCCACTATGATGGATGTTTCAGTAACCGAAATTATATCAGCATGTATGTCACTTGGTATGATGGTTACAATGAACCAAAGATTAGATGCCGAAACCTTATCAATTGTTGCAGAAGAGTTTGGTTACCAAGTAGAATTTGTCACTTCAGATATTGAAGATGCTATAGAAGAAATTGAGGACAAACCAGAAGAATTAGAACCTCGTGCACCAATAGTAACCGTAATGGGTCACGTAGATCACGGTAAAACATCGCTTTTAGATTTTATACGTAAAGAAAATGTAATTGCGGGTGAATCGGGAGGAATCACACAGCATATTGGCGCTTATGGCGTAGAGCTTGAATCTGGTCAGAAAATAGCATTTTTAGACACGCCAGGTCACGAAGCCTTTACGGCAATGCGTGCTCGTGGCGCACAAATTACAGATTTGGTTATAATTGTTATTGCTGCCGATGATGATATCATGCCGCAAACAAAAGAAGCCATATCTCATGCTCAAGCGGCAGGAGTTCCTATCATTTTTGCAATTAATAAAATTGATAGAGAAGCTTCAAATCCAGAAAAAATTAAAGAAGGTCTTGCTAATATGAATTTATTAGTAGAAGACTGGGGAGGAAAAATACAGTCCCAAGATATTTCGGCAAAAACGGGAGTTGGTATTGATGAATTATTAGAAAAAGTATTGCTTGAAGCAGAATTATTAGAGCTTAAAGCAAATCCAAATAAACCAGCAGTGGGAACTGTGGTAGAAGCCTTTTTAGATAAAGGAAGAGGATATGTATCTACTATTTTAGTCCAAGCAGGGACACTAAAAATAGGAGACTATGTACTCGCAGGAAAAAATAGTGGTAAGGTTAAAGCAATGCACGACGAAAGAGGAAATGATGTAACTGTTGCAGGGCCTTCTACTCCAATTTCTATTTTAGGATTGGATGGCGCACCTCAAGCAGGAGATAAATTTAACGTATTTAAAGATGAGCGTGAAGCCAAACAAATTGCAGCAAAACGTACACAATTACAACGTGAACAATCCGTAAGAACACAACGTCACATTACGCTTGATGAAATTGGACGTCGTATTGCTCTTGGAGACTTTAAAGAATTAAATATCATTCTTAAAGGAGATGTAGATGGATCGGTTGAAGCATTAACAGATTCTTTCCAGAAATTATCTACCGAAGAAATTCAAGTGAATATTATTCATAAAGCCGTTGGAGCAATTACAGAAAGTGATGTATTGTTAGCATCAGCATCCGATGCGATTATTATTGGTTTTAATGTGAGACCTATGGGTAATGCACGTCAAATAGCCGACAAGGAAGAAATTGATATCAGAATGTATTCTATTATATATGATGCTATTAACGACCTTAAAGATGCTATGGAAGGTATGTTGTCTCCTGTATTTAAAGAAGAAATTACAGGTAGTGCTGAAATAAGAGAAATATTTAAAGTCTCTAAAATTGGAAGTATTGCAGGATGTATGGTTACTGATGGAAAAATATATAGAAACTCAGGTATTCGTTTAATACGAGATGGAGTTGTTATTTTTACTGGGGAATTAACCTCGTTAAAACGATTTAAAGATGATGCAAAAGAAGTAGCTAAAGGATACGATTGCGGTATGCAAATTAAAAACTACAACGATATTAAAGAAGGAGATATAATAGAAGCCTTTCAGGAAGTAGAAGTTAAAAAGAAACTTAAATAATAAGTGTTTAAAATTAATCAAACAAAAAAGGCAACCATAAATGGTTGCCTTTTTTGTAGTTCTAGTTTTTATTTAAGGTTCCTTTTTTCTTTTTTAGGTTTAAATATAAAGGCATTATTAAATTTTCTTTTTATTTTTAACAACGCACGATCTGCTTCTATGCGCGTTTTAAAATTACCAATCCAAATTTTATAATTAGGCGTTTCAAATTTCATATAAGTTGACCAATTAGAAAAAGAATTTTTAAATTCTAATCGCGCTTTCTTTGCCCCTGAGCGATTGCCATTATAGATTTGAATTTTATAATTTGATTGCGATTTGTTAACTTCCTTTTTTAAATTTAACAACACATCAATATTTTTGTCTTGATTAATACTAACAATACCTTCTTGAGCGGTGATTATGTTAATACAAAACACTGAGAACAAAAAAGTTAAAAACAAAAAATTAAAATGAGATTTAGGCATAATATGTTTATTTTAGTGCAAATGTAAAGTATATAAACTGAAAGACATATATCTTTATTATTTAGAACCTTTATAAATTAGATACTAACACTTATGTAACATTTTCAAAATCGACTTTAAATGTTATTTTTGTGCGAGATTTTTATAACCAAATATTGTTCTATTTGTATGAAAAAATCGTACCAAAGTTTAGAAGGCAATTCAACTAACGATATGAAACAGGTGACACACCGCAATTTAATTACAAGACTTATACTTTCAGGGTTAATTCTTTTACTTACATACTCAACAGCATTTGCTCAAGGCGACCCAGTAACTGGAAAAATATTATTTAACACAAATTGTGCAGCTTGTCATAATCTTGATAAAAAAATGACAGGTCCAGCACTACGAGGTGTTGAAGCTCGATTGAGTGATGACCAAGGCTTAGATAGAGATTGGATTAATGCATGGATTAGAAATAGTTCAGCAGTTATAAAGTCTGGTGATGCATATGCAGTAAAGATTTATGCTGAATATAATAATGCAGCGATGACGGCAATGCCTCAGCTTTCGGATGAAGATATTGATAATATTCTAGCCTATACAGCTCAAGAAAAAGTAGCACCTTCTGGAGGAGGAGAGATCGCTACTACTCAAACTAGTGGTGGGCAAAATAAAGGCGGGATATCAAATGAGCTAATTCTAGGTGCTTTAGCAATATTATTTATGTTGCTTGCGCTTGGTTTAATAATGGTTAATAAAACATTACGTCGTTTTGCTAATGCTAACAACATAGATATTCCAGAAGAAGGACAAAGAAAGTCGCTTTGGAAAGCGTTTATTAAAAACCAATTTTTACTTCTTGTTATAACCATATTTTTCTTACTAACAAGCGCATATTATGTGTTTGGATATTTAATGCAAATAGGTGTAGATCAAGGATATCAACCAGTGCAACCAATACATTTTTCACATAAAATTCATGCTGGAGATAATAAGATAGATTGTAAATTTTGCCATTCATCAGCACGCGTAAGTAAAACCTCTGGAATTCCTTCATTAAATGTATGTATGAATTGTCATAAATCTATTTATGAATATACAGGAGAAACTACTGCAGAATATACAAAAGAGTTTTATGATGCTGAGATTATGAAATTATACAAAGCCGTTGGTTGGAGTGATGAGGATCAACAGTATACAGGAGAAACTCAACCAATAAAATGGGTAAGAATACATAATCTTCCAGATTTTGTGTATTATAATCATTCACAACATGTAACTGTTGCAGGTCTAGAATGTCAAACCTGTCATGGTCCAGTAGAAACCATGGAAGAAGTATATCAATACTCTCCTTTAACAATGGTTTGGTGTTTAGATTGTCATAAAAAAACAAACCTAAAAACCAAGGGAAACGCGTATTACACAAAAATACATGAAGAACTAGCAAAGAAATATGGAGTTGATAAATTTACTGTTAAAGATAACGGTGGATTAGAATGCGGAAAATGTCATTATTAATAAATTAAAGAAGTTAATTAAAATATAATATGTCATCAAACAAGAAATACTGGAAAAGTGTTGAAGAGCTAAACAAAGACAATAGCTCTATGATTGAGGCGCTAAAGCATAAAGAGTTTGTACAAGAGATCCCTATTGATGAGTTTTTAGGAGATAAAGACACTTTAGAGTCATCTTCAACTACACGTCGTGATTTCTTAAAGTACGTAGGCTTCAGTACAGCTGCTGCATCATTAGCCGCTTGTGAAGGGCCCGTGATTAAATCAATTCCTTATGTAGTACAGCCAGAACAAATTATTCCTGGTATAGCAAACTATTACGCAACAGCAATTGCAAACGGACATGATTTTGCTAGTATTTTGGTCAAGACTAGAGAAGGACGTCCAATAAAAATTGAAAATAATAATTTAGCATCTTCACATGGAAATGCTAATGCAAGAGTTAATGCTTCGGTTTTAGATTTATATGACAGCCTTAGAGTGGCACAACCTAAAAAGGATGGAGAAGATAGTTCTTGGGATGAGTTTGATACAGATACAACTCAAAAGCTAAATGCGCTTAGAGACTCAGGAAAGGAAATTGTATTGTTAACACAAACCTTTGCAAGCCCTTCTACATCTAGATTAATTTCTGAATTCAAAGAAAAGTACGGTAATGTTCGCCATGTAGTGTATGATGCTATTTCAGAGTCTGCAGCCATAGAGGCTTACCAAAATAAATATGGAGAACGTGGTTTAGCTAATTACGACTTCTCTAAAGCAACTACTATTGTATCTATCGGTGCCGATTTCTTAGGAGACTGGCAAGGCGGTGGTTTTGATGCTGAGTATGCAAAAGGACGTGTTCCTAAGCACGGCAAAATGTCTCGTCATATTCAGTTTGAATCTAACATGAGTTTAACAGGAGCTAATGCAGATAAGCGTGTGCCTTTAACACCTAGTCAGCAAAAAGTTACTCTAGCTAAATTGTATAGTAAAATTATTGGTAGTTCTGTTTCAGGAAATTTACCTGCACATATTGATGAAGCGGTTAGTAATGCTGCTTCAGAGTTAATAAAAGCAGGAAGTAATGGTGTAGTTGTTGCTGGAATTCAAGATGTAAATGCCCAAGCTATTATTTTGGCAATCAACGAGAAATTAGGAAGTAAGGCGTTTGATACTAAGTCGCCTATAAAAACTAGACAAGGTGATGATAAAGCAGTTACTAAATTAGTAGCTGATATGAAAGCAGGGACTATTGGAGCAATTATTATGAGTGGTGTAAACCCTATGTACACCTTACCTAATGCATCAGAGTTTGCAGAAGGATTACAAAATACAGAGTTATCGGTTACATTTTCTATGAAAGAAGATGAAACATCTTCTCTAACACAATATATAGCCGCAGCACCACATTACCTAGAGTCTTGGGGAGATGTAGAAATAATTAAAGGACAGTATGGGTTAATGCAACCTACAATTCGTCCGTTATTTGATACCAGACAATTTCAAGACGCATTATTAATGTGGAATGGTAGTGATGTAAGCTATCATGATTATATAAAAACGAATTGGGAAAATACTATTCTTAACGGTTCTTCTTGGAATACAGCATTACACGATGGTGTCTTTGTAGGAAGTACAACTGCTACTGAAAATACAGTAGAAACTTCCGAAGTTTCAGAAGAAGCAAATACAAGTGTAGATGAAGAAGCAAGAGTACTGGCTTCAGCAACATCAAATGGTTTTGAATTGACCTTGTATCCTAAAACAGGAATGGGAGATGGCCAACAAGCTAACAACCCTTGGTTGCAAGAGTTTCCAGACCCATTAACAAGAACAACTTGGGATAATTATGTAACAGTATCTGAGGCTGATGCAAACGAGTTAGGATTAAAGAATACACATGTTGCTACTGGAGCACTAAACGGAAGCTATGCTAATATTACTGCAAATGGAGTAACTGTAAAAGCACCGGTAATTATCCAGCCAGGGCAAGCAAAAGGCACAATAGGTTTGTCATTTGGATATGGTAGAACAACTGGGTTAAAAGCGGAAATGCAAACGGGTGTTAATGCATATACTTTATATAACGATTTTAATACTGTACAAAACGTAACTATTGAAGTTGCTTTAGGTGAACATGAATTTGCTTGTGTTCAGTTACAAAACACCTTAATGGGTCGTGGAGATATTATTCATGAAACAACATTAGAAGTATTTAATTCTAAAGATCACAGAGAATGGAATCCAATGCCGCAAGTATCTAAAGATCATGTTATGATTGATGTTACTTCACCAGACGCAAATCTTTGGACAGAGTTTGATTCTTCAATAGGACACCATTTTAATTTATCCATAGATTTAAATGCCTGTACAGGTTGTGGCGCATGTATTATTGCATGCCATACCGAAAATAATGTACCAGTAGTTGGTAAAGAAGAAGTTCGTCGTAGCAGAGATATGCATTGGTTGCGTATTGATAGATATTATTCTTCAGAAGATACGTTTAATAATGATAACGAGAAGAAAGATAACAGTAAAGGATTAGGTAACACACTAACCGCTTTTGCCGAACTGGAGAACCCTTCGGAAAATCCACAAGTAGCTTTCCAACCAATTATGTGTCAGCATTGTAATCATGCACCATGCGAAACAGTTTGTCCAGTTGCAGCTATATCTCATGGTCGCCAAGGGCAAAATCAAATGATTTATAACCGTTGTGTTGGAACAAGATATTGCGCAAATAACTGTCCTTATAAAGTACGTCGTTTTAATTGGTTCCTATATAATGAAAATGATGAATTTGATTTCCATATGAATGATGATTTAGGACGTATGGTTATTAATCCAGATGTTGTAGTACGTTCTCGTGGTGTTATGGAAAAATGTTCTATGTGTATTCAAATAACACAAAAAACTATTCTTGATGCAAAACGAGATGGAAGAGAAGTGAAACCAAACGAATTTAAAACAGCATGTTCTGCTGCGTGTAGCTCTGGCGCAATGGTTTTTGGAGATATTAATAATGAGCATGATGATATTGTTGGTTTGAAAGATGATGATAGAGCGTACCATTTATTAGAAAGTGTAGGAACAAAACCAAATGTAGTATATCAAACATTAGTTAGAAATACAAACGAAGCATAAATTAATTAAGTAACAATTATAAAAAATTATGGCGTCTCATTACGAAGCACCTATTAGAAGACCTTTAGTACTCGGAGAAAAATCGTACCACGATGTAAGTGTGGACATAGCCGCTCCAATAGAAGGAAAAGCAAATAAATCTTGGTGGATAGTTTTTTCTATAGCACTGGCAGCTTTTCTTTGGGGAGTTGGTTGTATAATTTACACAATATCCACGGGTATTGGTACTTGGGGATTAAACAAAACCGTTGAATGGGCTTGGGATATTACTAATTTTGTTTGGTGGGTAGGTATTGGTCATGCAGGAACTCTTATTTCTGCAGTACTATTACTGTTCCGTCAAAAATGGAGAATGGGAATAAACCGATCGGCAGAGGCTATGACAATTTTCTCGGTAATTCAAGCTGCGATATTCCCTATTATACACATGGGTAGACCTTGGTTAGCCTACTGGGTATTACCAATTCCAAATCAATTTGGATCGCTTTGGGTAAACTTTAACTCACCTTTACTTTGGGATGTATTTGCAATTTCTACATACCTATCTGTATCATTAGTATTCTGGTGGACAGGTTTATTACCAGATTTTGCAATGATTAGAGATAGAGCTGTAAAACCTTTTCAAAAGAAAATTTATAGCTTATTAAGCTTTGGTTGGACTGGTAGAGCAAAAGATTGGCAACGTTTTGAAGAAGTATCTTTAGTGCTTGCTGGTTTAGCAACACCATTAGTACTTTCAGTACACACTATTGTATCTTATGATTTTGCTACGTCTATTGTACCTGGGTGGCACACAACCATTTTTCCACCTTATTTTGTTGCGGGAGCAGTATTTTCTGGTTTTGCTATGGTAAATACGCTGCTTATTATTATGAGAAAAGTGAGTAATTTAGAAGATTATATTACCGTACAACACATCGAGTTAATGAATATTGTAATTATGATTACAGGTTCTATTGTTGGTGTGGCCTATATTACTGAGTTGTTTATTGCATGGTATTCTGGAGTAGAATATGAACAATATGCTTTCTTGAATAGAGCAACAGGGCCTTATGCTTGGGCATATTGGATTATGATGAGTTGTAATGTGTTTTCACCTCAATTTATGTGGTTTAAAAAATTACGAACAAGTATTATGTTTTCATTCTTTATCTCAATTGTAGTAAATATAGGAATGTGGTTTGAACGATTTGTAATTATTGTAACCTCACTACATAGAGATTACTTACCATCATCTTGGACTATGTTTTCACCAACATTTGTAGATATAGGAACATTTATTGGAACGATAGGATTTTTCTTTGTATTATTTTTATTATACGCAAGAACATTCCCTGTAATAGCGCAAGCGGAAGTAAAAACCATTTTAAAATCTTCGGGAGAACGCTATAAAAGAATAAGAGAAGCTGGAAAAAGTTTAGTTGGTACTGGAGCCGATAAAAGAACATCGAACGTTGCAGAGGATAATTCAAAAAATTTAAAAAACTAAGATAGCATATGGAAACTTCAAAAGTAATTCACGCTATTTATACAGATGACGATGTGTTAATGGCTGCCGTTAAAAAGGTAAAAGCTGAAAGACATCACATAGAAGAAATATACACACCTTTTCCAGTACATGGATTAGACAAAGCTATGGGATTGGCACCAACGCGAATTGCCATTACATCATTCATATATGGATGTATAGGATTAATCGTATCTATCTGGATGATGAATTATATGATGATTCAAGACTGGCCACAAAATATAGGAGGGAAACCAAGTTTTAGTTATATTGAGAATATGCCTGCTTTTGTGCCAATTATGTTTGAGTTAACTGTGTTTTTCGCAGCGCATTTAATGGTTATTACTTTTTATTTACGTAGTAGAATGTGGCCATTTAAAAAAGCTGAAAACCCAGACCCAAGAACAACAGATGATCATTTTTTAATGGAACTTGCAGTACACGGAAATGAAAAAGAACTCGAGAATTTACTTAAAGAAACAGGAGCAGTTGAAATTAATATAGTAGAAAAAGAAGCACATTAATATATTATGAAGAGCTTAATTAAAATATTAGTAGTGGCAGTTATGATAAGTTTCGTTTTTTCTTGTAAAAACAATTTAGTACCAAATTATCAATACATGCCAAATATGTATCAATCTGTTGGCTATGAGGCTTATGGAGGGTATCAAGTTTTTCCAAATGAACAATCGGCAATGTTACCAGCTGAAGGAACAATTGCAAGAGGACACTCCTTATTTGAATATAAAAACACAAATGAAGATTTTCTAAGAGCAAAAGTTGAATTAATGAGTCCATTAGATTCAACTCAAGTAGACCTCACAAAAGGAAAAGAGTTATTCGATATTTACTGTAGTATTTGTCACGGTAAAAAAGGAAACGGTCAAGGGACATTGGTAAAAAGAGAGATTATGTTTGGAATACCAAGCTATGATGATGTAGGAAGAGCAATTACTACAGGGGGAATTTACCATACTATATATTATGGAAAAAACGCAATGGGTTCTTATGCAAATCAATTAAGAGAGGAAGAGCGTTGGCAAGTAGTAGCATACGTTTTAAAGTTAAAAGCAGATTTAGAAAAATAAGATTTAGATAAAGTTTATATATAGATATGTACACATTCTCAAATAAATTAAAGACATTTTCTTTCATCTTAATGATATTAGGAGCATTAGGTGTTGGCTATGGTTTCATGACCTCCCATAAATCTTTTGAAGAAGTAGAAACAATACTTGCAGCAGAAAGCGCAGGTCATGGTGAAGGCCATGTAGAAGAAGCTTCTACAATGGAAACTTCTCATGCTGATGATACACATGGCGATTCGGCAGAAGCGCAAGTTAATGAGCATAAAGAACATGTTGAACATGTTCAACATCAAATAGCAAACAGACCTTGGTCTGCATTTTATGTAGCAGCATTCTTTTTTATGATGATAGCACTTGGTGTTTTAGCCTTTTATGCAGTACAATATGCATCACAGGCAGGATGGTCACCAGTACTTTTTAGAGTTATGGAAGGCATTACGGCATATTTACTCCCTGGAGCACTAATAGTGTTAGCAATAGCTGTTGCTTCTGGAACTATTGGACACTATAACTTATTTGTTTGGATGGATCCAGATGTTGTTGCTAATGATGAGATAATTCAAAATAAATCAGGGTTTTTAAATATAACATGGTTTACAATTCGAGGATTAATATTTATTACTGGTTGGAGTTTATATCGTTATTTTGCACGCAAGTTTTCAATAGCACAAGATACTGCCGAGGATAATAAAAATTTCAAGAAATCTTTCCGTATTGCAGCAGCATTTTTAGTGTTCTATATTTATACTGAGTCCATGATGTCTTGGGATTGGGTTATGAGTGTAGACCCACATTGGTTTAGTACTTTATTCGGATGGTATGTATTTGCCAGTATGATTGTAAGTGGTATTACCGTTATTGCACTTATAGCAATTTACTTAAGAACCAAAGGATATTTAGAATTTGTTAACGATAGTCATTTACACGATTTAGCAAAATACATGTTTGGGTTTAGTATTTTCTGGACGTACTTATGGTTCTCTCAGTTTATGTTAATTTGGTATGCCAACATACCAGAAGAAGTTACCTATTTTGTAACGAGAATTGAAGATTACAATTTACCATTTTTCGGTATGCTAGTTTTAAACTTTGTATTCCCAATATTGTTATTAATGAATAGTGATTTTAAACGTGTGCCATGGTTTATAGTATTAACAGGTATTGTTTTATTATTTGGCCACTATATTGATGTATTTATTATGATTATGCCAGCAACAGTTGGTGATAGATGGTTTATAGGAATTCCAGAGATAAGTTCAGTATTATTATTTGCAGGATTATTTATGTTTATAGTATTTACAGCGTTAACAAAAGCGCCATTACTAGCTAAAAGAAATCCGTTTATCAAGGAAAGTGAACAATTCCATTATTAATTAATAAAATAAAGACGAAAAACAACAATGACTGCTTTATTAACAATTATAGTTTTAGTATTTATTACAATTGCCATTTGGCAAATGGTTAAGATCTTTGATTTGGCAAATGCTAATAAAGAGAACTCTCAAATAGCCACTGATAAAGACAATCAAGTTAATGGATATTTAATGTTAGGCTTTTTAGCCTTCATTTATATTATTACAATAGTTTGTATTGTAAAATGGGGAGACTTACCCTTACTGTCAAACTCTGCTTCAGAACATGGACCAAAGGTTGATAATTTAATGATTATCTCTTTTGCACTTTTGTTCTTTGTACAAACAGTTACACAGTTTTTACTATATTATTTTGCATTTAAATACAAAGGAGAAAAAGGCAAGAAAGCAGTATTCTATGCAGATAATGATAAGTTAGAATTTATTTGGACAATCATTCCTACAATAGTATTAGCTGGATTAATTATTTACGGATTATTTACGTGGTCAGATATCATGTTTATCGAGGAAGATGAAGACACTATAGTTATAGAACTATACGCGCAGCAATTCAATTGGAAAGCAAGATATGCAGGAGAAGATAACGTACTTGGTAAGGCAAATGTTAGATTGATTAATCTTGATAATGCTAATATTTTAGGAGTTGATGAATCAGATCCTTATGCACAAGATGATATCATTACTACAGAATTACACTTGCCTGTTGGAAGACCTGTATTATTCAAAATGCGTTCACAAGACGTATTGCATTCTGCTTACATGCCTCACTTTAGAGCACAGATGAATTGTGTTCCTGGTATGATAACACAGTTTGGTTTTACACCAACAGTTACTACAACTAATATGAGGCTAACATCACAAATGATTGATAAAGTAGCTAATATTAATAGAATTAGAACTGAAAAATCTAAAGCCTTAATTGCAAAGGGTGAAGAGGCATTAGAGCGCTATGAATTTGATTATTTGTTATTATGTAATAAAATTTGTGGAAAATCACACTACAATATGCAAATGAAAATTATTGTAGAGTCTCAAGAAGATTATGACGCTTGGATTAGTGAACAAAAGCTGTTCAAAAATTCATTGGTCCAAAATTAATTATAACTTAAAAAGAATAAAACACATATAGATTATGTCAGCACACGCAGATACTCTCGATCACGACGATCACGGACATCATCATAAAGAAACTTTTGTAACTAAATATATATTTAGTCAAGATCATAAGATGATTGCAAAGCAGTACCTAATTACAGGTACAATTATGGGAGTTATTGGCGTAATTATGTCACTAATGATTCGTATGCAAATTGCATGGCCCGAAGAGCCTAATGTGATTTTTGAAGCACTATTAGGTAAATGGGCACCAGGAGGTGTTATGGATGCTGATATTTATTTGGCGTTGGTAACTATTCACGGGACAATCATGGTCTTTTTTGTGCTTACCGCAGGATTAAGTGGGACATTTAGTAACCTTTTAATTCCTTTGCAAATTGGGGCTAGAGATATGGCTTCTGGGTTCTTAAATATGTTATCGTATTGGATGTTCTTTTTATCCAGTGTTATAATGATTCTTTCATTATTTGTTGAAGCTGGACCAGCGGCTGCAGGATGGACTATTTACCCACCGTTAAGTGCATTACCAATGGCACAAGGAGGTTCTGGAATGGGGATGACTTTATGGTTAGTATCTATGGCAATATTTATTGCGTCATCATTATTAGGTTCGCTTAATTATATTGTAACCGTAATAAACCTTAGAACTAAGGGGATGTCAATGACCCGCTTACCTTTAACTATATGGGCGTTTTTAGTAACTGCTATTATTGGCGTTGTGTCTTTCCCAGTATTATTATCAGCGGCTCTATTATTAATAATGGATAGAACTTTTGGAACATCATTTTTCTTGTCAGATATATTTATACAAGGAGAAGTACTCCATTATCAAGGAGGATCTCCGGTACTATTTGAACACTTATTTTGGTTCCTTGGACATCCGGAAGTATATATAGTTATTCTGCCTGCAATGGGGATTGTTTCAGAAATTATTGCCACCAATTCACGTAAACCAATCTTTGGATATCGTGCCATGGTAGCTGCAATTTTAGCTATAGCATTTTTGTCAACTATAGTTTGGGGACATCATATGTTTGTTTCAGGAATGAATCCGTTTTTAGGCTCTGTATTCACATTTACAACCCTATTAATTGCAATACCATCAGCTATTAAAGCATTTAACTGGATTACTACTATATGGAAAGGAAACCTTCAATTAAATCCAGCGATGTTATTTTCTATTGGCTTAGTTTCAACCTTTATTACTGGAGGATTAACAGGAATTATTCTTGGAGATAGCGCTTTAGATATTAATGTTCACGATACTTATTTTGTTATTGCACACTTCCATTTGGTAATGGGTATTTCAGCATTGTATGGAATGTTTGCAGGGATTTATCATTGGTTCCCTAAAATGTTTAAGCGCATGCTTAATAAAAATTTAGGGTATATTCATTTTTGGATTACAGCCATTTGTGCCTACGGCGTATTTTTCCCAATGCATTTTATAGGTATGGCAGGATTACCAAGACGTTATTACACAAATAGTAATTTCCCATTATTCGATGATTTACAAAACGTAAATGTTGTCATTACAATATTTGCTATCATTGGAGGAATTGCTCAGTTGGTATTTTTATGGAACTTTTTCTACAGTATTTTTTATGGAAAGAAAACAGTTCAAAATCCTTGGAGATCTAATACATTAGAGTGGACAGCACCAATAAAACATATCCATGGTAATTGGGAAGGCGAAATTCCGCATGTACACCGTTGGGCTTACGATTATAGTAAACCAGGACATGACGAAGATTTTGTGCCTCAAAATATACCTTTAAAAGAAGGCGAGGAAGAACTTCAGCACTAACAAATTCCTGCGAAGGCAGGAATCTTATAATCGATATAAAAAAGCCTTTCTTTAAAACAGAAAGGCTTTTTGTTTATATTTGAGGAAGCGTTTTTTTATTTTTCAGCGAGACACATTAAGCAACGTTTATTGAGTTTAATAAAGCATGTTGCAATGAAGACTGAAATCTTAGAATAATGAATAAGGCTTAATTAAAAGTAGAAGAATTAATTAAAGAGAGATTCCCACTTTCGTGGGAAATTAATATGAACGAAAATCTTAATCCATCAAGTGATGATTTTTCTCCAGAAGAGCACGATATAGAAAGAGCCTTAAGACCACTCTCTTTTGAAGATTTTGCTGGTCAAGATCAGATTTTAGAAAACTTAAGAGTATTCGTTAAGGCATCTAATATGCGAGGAGATGCCTTAGACCATACCCTATTTCACGGGCCACCTGGATTAGGAAAAACCACTTTAGCCCATATTTTAGCTAATGAGTTAGGCGTTGGTGTTAAGGTAACTTCAGGTCCAGTTATAGATAAGCCAGGAGATTTGGCCGGATTACTTACTAATCTTGAAGAAAGAGACGTCTTATTTATTGACGAGATTCATCGTTTAAGCCCTATTGTTGAAGAGTATTTATATTCTGCGATGGAGGATTACAAAATCGATATTATGATTGAGTCTGGGCCAAACGCAAGAACGGTTCAAATTAACCTAAATCCATTCACATTAATTGGTGCAACAACACGCTCAGGATTGCTTACTGCACCTATGCGGGCACGTTTTGGGATTAGTAGTAGGCTTCAATATTACAAAACAGAATTACTAACATCTATAGTGCAGCGTAGCGCAAGTATATTAGATGTTTCTATTTCAATGGAAGCTGCTATAGAAATTGCAGGACGAAGCCGAGGAACACCGAGAATTGCAAATGCATTGTTACGTCGGGTTCGTGATTTTGCACAAATTAAAGGAAATGGTAAGATTGACATTAAAATTTCTAAGTACAGCTTAAAAGCACTTAATGTTGATGCGCATGGTTTGGATGAAATGGATAATAAGATTTTAACCACGATTATAGATAAATTTAAAGGAGGACCAGTAGGGATAACAACCTTAGCAACAGCAGTGAGTGAAAACACAGAAACCATTGAAGAAGTATATGAGCCTTTTTTAATTCAACAAGGATTTATAATGCGAACACCACGAGGTAGAGAAGTTACAGAATTAGCATATAAACACCTTGGAAGAATTAAAGGCGCAACTCAAGGAGGCTTGTTTTAGCCCAGTATTACTTCTATTGTCAGGCTGAGCGCAGTCGAAGCCCTTTTGTAAATGAATTTAAAACTAAAACACACTAAACGCATCAAAACCGAAGCCAAACGCCACGGTTTTTTGTCTTGTGGTATTAGTAAAGCAACCTTTTTAGAGGAAGAAGCACCGCGTTTAGAAAATTGGTTAAACCAAAATATGCATGGCGAAATGCAGTATATGGAAAACCATTTTGACAAACGTTTAGACCCAACCAAATTGGTTGAAGGATCTAAAAGTGTCATCTCGTTACTGCTTAATTACTATCCAGAAAATCAACAAACTCAAAACAGCTATAAGCTATCTAAATATGCCTATGGAACCGATTATCATTTTGTAATTAAAGATAAACTTAAAAGCCTTCTAAGTTTTATTCAAGAAGAGATTGGTGAAGTTTATGGACGTGCTTTTGTAGATTCGGCACCAGTTCTTGATAAAGCATGGGCCGCAAAATCCGGATTGGGTTGGATCGGAAAGCACTCTAATCTATTAACAGAACAAGTAGGTTCCTTTTATTTTATTGCTGAATTAATTATTGACTTAGATTTAGAATATGATACACCAACAACAGACCATTGTGGGTCATGTACCGCGTGCATTGATGCTTGTCCAACGCAGGCTATTGTAGAGCCTTATGTGGTGGATGGGAGTAAATGTATTTCATATTTTACCATCGAGCTCAAAGAACAAATCCCAAACACAGTAAAAGGACAGTTTGACAATTGGATGTTTGGTTGTGATATTTGTCAGGATGTGTGTCCTTGGAATCGATTTTCAAAATCGCATAACGAACCTCTTTTTAATCCACACCCAGAACTGCTGTCTATGACCAAAAAAGATTGGGAAGAGATTACACAAGATACTTTTAATAAAGTATTTAAAAACTCAGCAGTAAAGCGTACTAAGTTTTCTGGACTATCTAGAAACATCAAATTCTTAAAAGAATAGTATTATTTGTGTGACTATTAAGCACAACATCGTACCTTTGTTGGTTGGGAATTTGTTCCTTAATAAATCCTTAGAAAATTATTCTTCTGGTAAAAGCCAGAATCTAATTAGATAATATCATGAGTAAGCAAAATAAACGTAGTGAAGCGTTATTATATCACTCACAACCAACTCCCGGAAAAATTAAAGTAGTTCCTACAAAGAAATATGCAACCCAAAGAGATTTATCATTGGCCTATTCTCCTGGTGTGGCAGAACCGTGCTTAGAAATAGAAAAAGATAAAAGGAACTCATATAAGTATACTGCTAAAGGAAATTTGGTAGCGGTAATTTCAAATGGTACAGCAGTATTAGGCTTAGGAAATATTGGTCCTGAGGCATCAAAACCTGTGATGGAAGGGAAAGGACTGTTATTTAAAATATTTGCTGATATTGATGTCTTTGATATTGAAATAGACACTGAAAATGTAGAAGAGTTTATCCAAACGGTAAAGCATATATCACCAACCTTTGGAGGTATAAATCTTGAAGATATAAAAGCTCCTGAAGCTTTTGAAATTGAAAGACGATTAAAAGAAGAGCTCAATATTCCTGTGATGCATGATGATCAGCATGGGACTGCTATTATAACAGCCGCCGCCTTGTTAAACGCTATAGAAATTGCAAAAAAGAAAATTGAAAAGGTAAAAATTGTAATTAGTGGAGCAGGTGCAGCAGCAATTTCGTGTACGCGATTATACCAATCTTTTGGAGCGAAGCTAAAAAACATTGTAATGCTTGATAGTAAAGGTGTTATTAGAAAAGACAGAGGCAATTTAACCACCCAAAAGGCAGAATTTGCAACCTCTAGAAATATAGATACTCTAGAGCAGGCAATGAAAGGAGCCGATGTGTTTATAGGCTTATCAAAAGCGGATATTGTTACACCTAATATGATAAAAGTGATGGCTAAAAATCCAATAGTTTTCGCCTTGGCAAATCCAAATCCAGAGATTGCTTATCAGTTAGCCATAGATACACGAGATGATATCATTATGGCTACAGGACGAAGTGACCATCCTAATCAAGTAAATAATGTACTAGGATTCCCATTTATTTTTAGAGGCGCACTAGATGTTCGAGCTACTGCAATTAACGAAGCCATGAAAAGGGCTGCAGTTATTGCACTTGCAAATTTGGCTAAAGAACCAGTGCCTGAACAAGTAAATATTGCCTATAATAAAACCAGATTAACGTTTGGAAAAGATTACATAATACCGAAACCTTTTGACCCAAGATTAATTGGCGTAGTGCCTATAGCAGTAGCTAAAGCGGCTATGGAAAGTGGTGTTGCAACTGAACCCATTAAGGATTGGTCAAAATATGAAGAATCGCTTTTAGAACGCTTAGGAAGCGATAATAAATTAGTGCGATTATTACACAATCGTGCGAAATTAGACCCAAAACGTGTTGTGTTTGCTGAAGCAGATCATTTAGTAGTCTTAAAGGCAGCCCAAATTGTTTATGATGAAGGAATTGCACAACCTATTTTATTAGGCAGACGAGATGTTATAGAGCGCCTAAAAAAGGAAATTGAGTTTGATGCAGAAGTGCCAATAATTGACCCAAAATCTGACGAAGTAGAGCATCTTAAAGACGCATATGCAAAAGTATATTGGGAACGACGTAAACGACGAGGAATTACGTTGCATACTGCAAAAAAATTGATGCGAGAACGCAATTACTATGCAGCAATGATGGTGAATGAAGGTGATGCAGATGCACTTATTTCAGGATATTCTAGAAACTATCCTAGTGTTGTAAAACCAATATTAGAATTAATAGGCCTTGATAAAGGTGCCACTAGAATTGCGACAACCAATTTAATGATGACACAACGTGGACCTCTATTTTTAAGCGATACATCAATAAATATCGACCCAAGTTCAAAAGATCTTGCAAAAATTGCTCAAATGACAGCTACAACCGTAAAAATGTTTGGATTGGAACCCGTAATGGCGATGATATCATATTCAAATTTTGGATCTTCAGATAACGAAAAAGCATCTAAAGTAAGAGAAGCAGTGTCGTATTTGCATCGTTTTTACCCAAGTTTAATCGTAGATGGAGAGTTTCAAACAGATTTTGCACTTAATAATGAAATGCGTCAAGATATCTTTCCGTTTTCAAAACTAGCAGGAAGAAAAGTGAATACACTTATTTTTCCAAATCTAGATTCGGCTAATATTACCTATAAACTTTTAAAAGAGCTTAATAAAGCCGATAATATTGGACCAATCATGATGGGATTAAGAAAACCTGCACATATATTACAATTGGATGCTAGTGTAGATGAAATTGTAAATATGACCGCAATTGCGGTAATTGATGCTCAAAAAAAGCAAAAAAGAGAATAAAAGTATAGGTTTTACAGTTGTATTATCTCGTTATATTGTATAATAATTTTATTACATTTGGGACGTTAACAAAATTTAATTAATGATTACCCATATTCAAGGAAGACTTATAGAGAAGAAACCTACTGATGTTGTGATAGACTGTAATGGTGTTGGTTATATATTAAATATTTCTTTGCATACATACTCGCAAATACCAGATCAAGAAAACTTAAAACTTTTTACACATCTACAGGTTAAGGAAGACTCGCACACATTATTTGGATTTTCTTCATTAAGCGAACGAGAAATATTTCGTTTGCTTATTTCGGTAAGTGGTATTGGGACTAGTATTGCGCGTACAATGCTATCATCATTAACACCTAAACAAGTGCGAGAAGGGATTGCTGTAGGAGATGTGGCATTAATTCAATCGGTTAAAGGGATTGGATTAAAAACGGCGCAGCGTGTTATTATTGAGCTGAAAGATAAAGTTTTAAAAATTTATGATATTGACGATGGAATAGCACCAAACAACAATACTAACTCAGATGAAGCGTTATCTGCTTTAGAAGTTCTTGGCTTTTCTAAGAAACAATCAGAACGTGTTGTAAATAAAATTATTTCTAATAACCAAGAAGCAAGTGTAGAAGTTATAATAAAAGAAGCCTTAAAAAATTTATAATTGATTTGAAAACTACCAACATTAATTTTTACAAATCTACCAAAACATACATGCTTACAGGCATTATGTTGCTGTTCTATATTGTTACCTATGCACAACAGCCAACAGTTAGAGATTCTACAAGCACCACATTTTCTTTTCGTAATTTAAATATGCCAAATCCGAATAGTATTGTGTCTAAATATACTTACGACCCAATTACTGATAGATATATTTATACGGAGAGTGTTGGTAAATTCAATATAAATTATCCTATAATTTTATCTCCTAAAGAATTTCAAAGGTTAGTAGAACTAGAAAATTTAAAGAACTATTACAAGCAAAAAATTGATGCTTATGATGGAAAAAAGAACGGAGCCGATGCGCTGCAAAAAAATCTTATTCCAGATTTATATGTAGATTCCGATTTTTTTGAAACGATTTTTGGAGGAAATACTATTGAAGTAATACCACAAGGATCAGTGGAAATGGATATGGGAATATTGTTTACAAAACAAGATAACCCTTCATTTTCTCCCAGAAGAAGAAGTAGTTTTAATTTTGATTTTAACCAACGTATTAACTTAAGCCTTTTAGGAAAAGTTGGAACAAGACTCCAAGTTACTGCCAATTACGACACACAATCTACTTTCGATTTTCAAAATTTAGTAAAACTAGAATATACACCAACTGAAGATGATATTATTCAAAAAATTGAAGTTGGTAATGTAAGTATGCCTTTAAACAGCTCGTTAATTACGGGAGCCCAGAGTTTATTTGGAGTGAAAACAAAATTGCAGTTTGGTAAAACTACTATTACAGGAATATTTTCTGAACAGCAATCGCAAACACGAACAGTAGTAGCCCAAGGCGGAGGTACTCTAGAAGAGTTTGAGTTTTTTGGTCTAGATTATGACGAAAACAGACACTTTTTCTTAGCACAATACTTTAGAGACACCTATGATGAAGCTCTAAAAACATATCCTTATATAAACAATCAAGGGTTACAAATTACGAGGATAGAAGTGTGGGTAACCAATCGTTCTAATCAAACCAATGATGTGAGAAACGTTGTAGCACTTCAGGATTTAGGAGAGTCTAGTGTTTTAGGGTCGCCAGTAAATGTAACGGCAGGACCAAACGCCTTTCCAAGCAATGGGAATAATGCATATGATCCAACGAATATTGGTGGTCCGGGATCTCAAATTACCGATGCTATTAGAGATATAGCCACAGTACAAGCAGGGATTTTAGTGCCAGGTGTTAATGAAGGATTTGACTATGGAAAGTTAGAGAACGCAAAAAAACTTACACAAGGCAATGAGTACATATTGAATACCCAATTAGGATATATTTCTTTAAATCAACGCTTACAAAACGATGAAATACTGGCTGTAGCGTTTCAATTTACAGTTGGAGACCAAGTATTTCAGGTTGGTGAATTTGCAAATGATGGGATAGATGCTACTGGCGTTTCAATAGATGGAGGTACAGGAAACACCATTATTAATAATAATAGTTTGGTGCTTAAAATGTTAAAGAGTACGGTTACCAATGTACAAGAACCTATTTGGGACTTGATGATGAAGAATATTTACAACACAGGCTCTTTTCAATTAGATAAAGAAGATTTTAAATTAAATATTTTTTATACTGAAACATCTCCTTTAAACTATATAACTCCAGTTGGTGGCACACCTTTCCCTACACCTGGTCCAAACGAAGATGCTTTAGAAGAGACCCCATTATTAAGAGTGTTTAATTTGGATAAATTAAATTTTAATAATGATCCACAATTTAATGGTGATGGTTTTTTTGATTTTGTTCCGGGAATTACAGTCATCCAACAAAACGGAAAAATAATTTTCACTAATGTAGAACCTTTTGGTAAGTACTTATTTGATGTTTTATCTAATGGAGGAGAGGATTATGATAATATAACATCCTATAATCCAAATCAGGCAAAATATGTTTACGACAAATTATATAAGTCAACAAAAACAGGTGCTTTAGAGGATGGCGAAAAAAATAAGTTTCAAATTAAAGGGCGTTATAAGTCTGGAGGAGGAACAGGAATTCCAATAGGAGCATTTAATGTGCCACGAGGATCTGTTAAAGTTACCGCAGGAGGAAGAGTATTAGTTGAAGGCGTAGATTATACAGTAAATTATCAATTAGGAACGGTTCAAATTTTAGATCCTGCATTACAAGCCTCTAATACACCAATTCAAGTTTCGGTAGAAAACAATGCTGTATTCGGGCAACAAACCAAACGCTTTTCAGGAATTAATGTTGAGCATCAATTTAATGAAAATTTCGTACTTGGTGCTACATTTTTAAATCTCAACGAGAGACCAATTACGCAAAAAGCGACTTATAATGCTGAGCCAATAAATAACACCATATTTGGTGTCAACGGTAATTTTTCAACAGAAATACCTTTCCTAACACGATTAGCAAACAAATTACCAAATATAGACACTGATGTACCATCAAACTTATCGGTTAGAGGGGAATTTGCATATTTACTTCCAGGAGCACCAAAAGGATCAAACTTCAATAGCGAAGCAACAACCTATGTTGATGATTTTGAAGGCACTCAGAATGCAATCGATATGCTATCGCCAATATCATGGCATTTATCTAGTAGACCAAGAGGTTTAGGTCGTGTTTATAGTGAGGGTCCAGAAGATGATAATGGCGTACAAAATGGATATGATAGAGCACAATTAAACTGGTACACCATTGACCCTATTTTTTATAGTAGTTTAAGACCAAGCGGGATAAGTGATGATGATATGTCTAATTTATATACACGGCGAGTTTCTATTGAAGAAATTTTTCCTCAAATTGATATTGTTCAAGGGCAAACTACAATTATTAACCCATTAGATTTAGCCTATTACCCTTCAGAAAGGGGAGCTTATAATATGGAGCCTAGTGCAAGTAATAATACGTTAGCTAACCCACAAGACTCTTGGGCAGGTATTACAAGGCAACTTACATCAACAGATTTTGAACAAGCAAATGTTGAGTATATCGATTTTTGGTTGCTAGATCCATTCTTGGATAATCCTGCTAATTTAGGAGGAAAATTAACAATAAACCTTGGGAATATTTCAGAAGATATATTAAAAGATGGACGCAAGCAATATGAAAATGGTTTAGACGAATCAGGAGATATTAGTACATTACCTCAAACGGTTTGGGGATCTGTAGTGCCACAAAATCAATCTTTAATTTATGCATTCTCTAGTTTGGGTCAAGAACGCATAAACCAAGATGTGGGTTATGATGGTTACGATGATGCCGAAGAAGCATCAGTATTTCCTGCTTTCGCGGGACTATCTGATCCAGCAAAAGATAATTATTCATACTTTTTAAATACTGAAGGCGATATTTTTGACCGCTATAAACTATATAATGGTCAACAAGGGAATTCACCAGATACATTTTCACAAACTAATAGAGGTTCTACAACTGAGCCTGATGTAGAAGATATAAATCGAGATAACACAATGAACACCATTGATAGTTATTTTGAATATGAACTAGATATTACACCATCAAGTCTATCAAACCCTAATAATTCAAGTATTAGAGATAGAAAAGAGATAACGGTAACATTACCAAATGGGGATTCGAGATTAGTACGTTGGTATCAATTTAGAATTCCGCTAACAGCATCAACAAATCAAGTTGGTGGTATTACAGATTTTAGATCTATCCGTTTTATGCGTATGTATTTAAAAGACTTTACAGAAGATGTAGTATTGCGTTTTGCAACTTTAGATTTGGTGAGAAGTGATTGGAGGCGTTATCCATTGTCTTTAGATGCTGATGCTAATAATGATGCTGATGGTACTGCATTTAGCGTAAGTATTATTGGTATTCAAGAAAATGATGGCACTTATGTATCTCCTCCAGGAGTAAGGCGAGAACAATTAAATAACAACAATACGCTGGTTAGACAAAATGAGCAATCATTAGTAGTTAATACCTGTAAACTAGAACCTGAGGATTCAAGAGCGGTTTATAAAAATATTAGTGTGGACATGCGTCAGTATAAAAAGCTGAGAATGTTTATGCATGCCGAAGAAGGCACGTCTCCAGGTCTAGCTGATGGTGATGCTATTGGTTTTATAAGAATGGGGAACGATTTTACACAAAATTATTACCAAATAGAGATTCCGTTGGTAGTATCGCCAGGTGGTTCTATAAGTGAAACTGCTGTTTGGCCAGATGTGAATGAAATTAATTTCCCTATAGAAGTACTGGCAAAAATTAAAGCTTTAGGAATTTCTGAAGGATCTCTTGGTAATCCAGATGCAACATTTTATGATGTTATAGATGGTGTATTAACCGAGGCATCTGTCCCAGAATTTTCACCATATACAATAGGTCAGCAACGTGTTGCCATTAAAGGGAATCCAAATTTTGGTGATATAAGAACGCTTATGGTTGGGATTAAAAACTCCAGACAGGATAATGTTGATGTATGTGCTGAAGTATGGTTTAATGAGTTACGATTATCAGACATGGATAATAAAGGAGGTTGGGCAGCTATAGTAAGTATGGATACTAATATTGCAGACTTTATGGATATTAGTGCTACAGGGCGAAGAAGCACCACAGGGTTTGGTACAATTGAACAAGGACCTAATGAAAGAAGTAGAGAGAACATAAAACAGTATGATGTAGTTACAAATATAAATCTGGGGCAGTTATTACCTAAAAAATGGGGAATGCAAATTCCGTTTAATTTTGGTCAAAGCGAGGCAATCATTACACCAGAGTACGACCAACAGTATAAAGATGTAAAGCTTCAAACCCGTCTTGACGCCGCCGCAAGTAATAGCGAACGTGAAACTATTCGAAAACAGTCAGAAGATTATACAAAACGACAGAGTATTAATTTTATAGGTGTTAGAAAGCAAAGAACAGGAGACGCAACACCAAGATTTTATGATGTAGAAAATTTAACACTTAACTATTCGTTTAATCAAGTTGAGCATAGAAATTTTGAAATTGAAAATTCACTAGATCAAAATATTAGAGTTGGTGCAAACTATAACTTTAGCTTTAATCCAATAAAAATTGAACCTTTTAAAAAGAACGATTCCTTATTTAAAGGGAAATACTGGAAAATATTAAAAGACTTTAATTTTAATTTATTACCAACGAGTTTTTCTGTAAATTCCGATTTTGTAAGACAATTCAATAAGCAAAAGTTTAGAGAGATTGATTTAGGAGGAAGTAATATTAGCATTGAAGAATTGTTTAGAAGAAACTATACGTTTAATTTTCAATACACAATTAATTACGACCTAACGGATGCTTTACGATTAAACTTTACAGCGTCAAACAATAATATTGTTCGTAATTATTTTATTGATGACAATTTAAATGGCGCCCAAGACCCTTCTAAAGATGTATGGGACGGGTTCTTTGATGTCGGTGACCCTAACAGGCAGTTTCAACAACTAGGGCTTAACTATGAAATACCTATAAACAAAATACCAGCACTTAATTTTATTTCGGCAACCTATGCATATACAGGAGATTTCTTATGGCAAAAGGGATCTGATCTCTTTGGAAATCTAACTATTGATGGGCAAACCTATAATTTAGGGAACTCGGTGTCTAATGCGAATACACATAATTTAAATACAACTCTAGATTTAAAAAAGCTGTATAGTTATATAGGATTAGTTAGAAAAAAGAGCAAATCAACATCTGGCAATTCAAAATCTAATAGAGGAGTCCCTGCGACTAATAAAAACCAAAAAAAAGCTGCTAAATCTAAAAATAACGCAGCATTTAATACTGTAGTAGATATATTAACTATGGTTAAAAGAGTTCAAATTAACTACACTGAAAATAACGGATCATTCTTGCCAGGATACTTACAAACACCAGGATTTATTGGAACTTTAAGACCTACTGTTGGATATACATTTGGAAGCCAGAGAGATATTAGACAATTAGCAGCTAGAAATGGATGGTTAACAGTTTTTCCAGATTTTAACCAACAATATACAGAAACTCAAAATAAAAACTTAATACTATCAGCAACTGTTGAGCCAGTACGAGATTTAAAAATAGATCTCACAGGAGGACGAACTTATGCTAGTAATTTTACCGAAAACTTTAATACTACAGATACTAATGGAGATGGTTTTAGCGACACCTACAATTCATTAATTCAAAACACATTTGGGAATTTCAATATTTCAACATCTTTAATAAAAACGGCGTTTAAAAGTAGTGATGAAAATGGGTCTATTCCATTTGAAGATTTTAGAGCAAATAGATTAATTATAGCGAGACGACTGGCGCAAAAAGATGGTGTTAATTTTTCTAACCCAGCAAACTTTGAAAATGGCGATGTAACAGGCTTTCCATTAGGATATGGTAAATCTAACCAAGCGGTATTATTACCAGCGTTTTTAGCAGCTTACTCAGGTACGGATGCTAGTAAAGTAAAGTTAGGAGCTTTTAGAGATGTACCAATACCAAATTGGTCATTAAAATATACCGGATTTATGAAAATGAAGTGGTTTAAAAAACATTTCAAACGTTTTTCTGTAGCACATGGATATAGTGCTAGTTATACCATTAACCAATTTAGAACAAACCTTGATTATAATGCTCCAGATTTAGGCGCAGATTATAATACACAAAATCAGAATGTATTAGATCAATCAGGGAATTATAAAAATGAAACTTTATTTAGCAATATTAACTTAGTAGAGCAGTTTAGCCCATTAATTAAGTTAGATTTTGAAATGAAAAACTCAATTAAGATATTGGCCGAAGTTAGAAAGGACCGTGTGTTATCTTTAAGTTTTGATAATAATTTACTCACCGAAATTCAAGGTAAAGAATACATTTTCGGATTGGGTTATAGAATAAAAGATGTAAAGATTAATTCTAAAATGGCTGGCCCACGAAAAGTAATAAAAAGTGATTTAAATATGAAGGCTGATATTTCGGTTAGAGAAAATAAAACAATTATTAGATATCTAGACCTAGACAATAATCAGGTAACTTCCGGACAAACAATATGGAGTCTTAAATATACTGCAGATTACGCATTTAGTAAGAACTTAACAGGGATTTTCTTTTTTGATTATTCCTTTTCAGAATATGCAATATCTACCGCTTTCCCACAAACATCTATTCGCTCAGGACTTACTTTGAGATATAACTTTGGAAACTAATTAAACAACTAATATATTTACCGAAAAATTACATTATGAATATTCCATCTGAATTAAAATATACTAAAGACCACGAATGGATTAGTATTGAAGGCGACGTTATTACTATAGGAATTACAGACTTTGCACAAAGTGAACTAGGAGATATTGTTTATGTTGAGGTAGAAACCGTAGATGAAACTTTAGAAGCCGACGAAGTATTTGGTACAGTTGAAGCTGTAAAAACTGTTTCAGATTTATTTTTACCTGTTTCAGGAGAAATAATAGAGTTTAATGAAGCCTTAGAAGATGAGCCAGAAAAAGTAAACACAGATCCTTATGGAGATGGTTGGATGATAAAAGTAAAATGTGCCGATGTGTCTCAATTAGACGCTTTACTTTCAGCTGATGATTATAAAGCAATAGTAGGTGCATAATAAAGTAATATTGCTATTTGCAGCAGTAGGGTACTCTATTACATTAGCAGTTCTCAGTTTAGTAAGTAATGATGCATTGCCATATTTTGGCACCAATTATGAAGATAAAATCTATCATCTTTTAGCATATGCACTATTAACTTTTTTATGGTTTAATGTTTTTATTAATTTTAATAATAACAAACCAATTCTTTTAGCATTCATTATTTCAATTGTTTTTGGTATAATTATTGAAGTGTTACAAGGAGAGTTTACTGTTGTAAGAGATGCTTCTATTATGGATGTCGTTGCAAATAGTATTGGAGTAACAGTTGTTTCCTTTATTTTACTCGTGAGAAATAGCACAATCGTTAAAAAAAAATAAACCCTTGCTTTTTTAGCAAATTATTGGTTATTTTACCAATCTTGAAAAAACAATAATTATGGAACCTAAAAAGAATTTGAAAGCTGATGTAAGACGAAATAGCTCAATTTATTTTGCTGTTGGTTTATTATTAATGTTAATAGTTACGTATTCTTCTATTAATTATAAGTCCTACGACAAAAGCGATATTGATATAGGGATGTTAAACATGGATGAGTTGGATGATGAAGAAATTCCAATCACTGAGCAAATTGTAACACCACCACCACCACCACCACCACCTGCTGCACCCGAAGTTATAGAGGTTGTAGAAGACGAAGAGGAAATTGAAGAAACAGTAATTGAATCTACTGAAACGGATGAGTCGGAAGAAATTGTTGAAGTAGAAGATGTTGAGGTTGATGAAGTAGATGAAGACATAGAGGTGCCTTTTTCAGTTATTGAAAATGTACCAATTTTTCCTGGTTGTGAAAAAGGGAATAACGCTGCCAAAAGAAAATGTATGTCTACAAAAATTACAAAATTTGTACAAAAGAAGTTTAATACAGATTTAGCTGGAGATTTAGGTTTAACAGGAAGACAGCGTATAAATGTAATTTTTAAAATAGATAAAAAAGGAAATGTTGTTAATGTGAGAGCAAGAGCACCACATCCAAGATTAGAAAAAGAAGCAGCGCGTGTTATTAATTTGCTTCCAAAAATGAAGCCAGGTAAGCAGAGAGGAAAAGCGGTAATTGTACCATATTCTTTACCTATTATATTTCAAGTTCAAGACTAAGAATAAACAACATAAATTTAAAATCCCGTTACAATTTCGTAACGGGATTTTTTTTGGTATGCTTCTTGTGTTTTATTCATAACATTAACATTTAAAACAATAATTATGAATTTTTCAAAGAAAAATCACGAACGCGTTGGTCAGAACGCGCCACTCGTGAAAAAACCACAGAAGCATGATGCAAATTTACAAAAAAACTCAACCTTGTACTTTCAAGTTGGGTTGATTTTAACATTACTAGTCACTTATGCCTTGTTTGAAATGCAGTTTGAAAGAACAGTTATTTCTATTAATGATTACGCTATTTTAAACGATCCAGATGAAACTATTATTATTGAACCATTTAAAGTGTTTGAAGAGCCTGTTAAACAAGAAGCACTAGAAGTACTTAAAAAGAAAGTAATATTAAATCAACCACCAAAAATTGTTCCTGATGATTTCGATCAAGGAAAAGAATTGTTTGAGATTATTACACCAGAACAAAATACTTCAGGAAAAGTGCTAACTCCAGAGGATGTTAATGTATATATTCCTGAAGAAGTTATCGATATAATTGGTGTAGAACAAGTGCCTATTTACCCAGGTTGCGAAGGGCTATCTACTAATACGAAACGTAGAAAATGTATGTCTGATAAAATTGGAAAGCTAATTAGTAGAAAGTTTAATTCAGATATAGCTTCAGGTTTAGGTTTGCATGGAAAGCAACGTATTGATGTTCAGTTTAAAATAGATAAAACAGGTTATGTTACCGAAATTAAAGCCAGAGCGCCACATGATAAGTTAGAAAGAGAGGCAATAAAGGTAATTCATAAAATCCCTCAAATGATACCTGGAAAACAGCGAAATATTAATGTAGCTGTAATTTATAGATTACCTATAGTGTTACAAGTCCAATAAACCGTTCGTGAATACTAATATCAAAACCGTTATCGCTATATGATAACGGTTTTTTTTACAACTAAACTTAAAAAATAGTATCTTTCACAAACAAAAATAGATTGACTTAACTGATGAAGAAATTTTTCCTACTAGCCTTAAGTTTTGTGTCTTTAACTATAGTTGCCCAAGATCTTTCAGAATATGAAAAATCACCTGTATTTCCTAATTGTGAAAACGAATCCATTGAAGAGTTAAAGAGCTGTTTTTATAACCAAGTATCTCAATTAGTATATCATAATTTCAAGACCCCTCAAATTGTTAAAGACGAAAATTATAGCGGAAGTATTGTGGTGTTGTTTGAAGTAGATGCTAAAGGAAACTTTGTGGTTCTATATGTTGATGCTATTTATAATGAACTAAAAAAAGCGGTACAGCAAGTATTTTCTGAATTCCCTAAAATAATACCAGCAACCTATAACGGTAATCCAACGTATAAACAATATTCCTATCAAATTAAAATACCTTTAGTAGACCCTTCTTTAGAAACTCTTAATAATATCAAAAATGAATCTAATGCTATTTCTGAAATTGTAAGACAGGCAAAAACAGAATATGATAGCGTTAATACATCTATTAAAGCTTATGATGATCTAGAATATAAAAGTCAAGTAAATATTCCGTTTACACATAGCGCATATTCTCGTTTTGGAAGAAACATAAATGTTATTGGGACAAACAGCCATACAGCATCAAAACCATTTATGTATGAAGATGTCTCAACGTATTATGATTTTAAAGCAACCAAAGACGAATTATTAATAGAAGCAAACTCTTGGGGAAAACGAAAATTGTTAAATGAACATTTAGTGCAGATACAAGGCAAAGATTATTGGTTTACAGTAGACCCCGTTTTTGATCTTCAAGTAGGAAAAGATTCTGATGCCGATTTTAATACCACGTTTAATAATACCCGAGGGATTTATATACAAGGCGGTTTAGGGAAAAAACTGAGTTTTTCAGCTTCAGTATATGAAAGTCAAGGACGTTTTGCGCAATATTTTAATCAATATGCAGAAACTTTAAAAGCCTTTGGGCCAGACCCTGCAATTATACCTGGGCGAGGTATTGCTAAACGATTTAAAGACGATGCTTACGATTATCCAGTTGCCGAAGCCTATTTATCATATACTCCAACCAAATTTTTAAATATCCAATTCGGACATGGCAAAAACTTTATCGGTGATGGCTATCGTTCTTTGTTTTTAGGTGATGCGGCAAGCCCTTCACCTTTTTTAAAACTGAATGCTAAATTTTGGAAAATTAAATTTACAACAACTTGGCTATGGTTAAAAGATGTAAGACCTGAAGTAGTCGAAGACAAAGCTTTTTTAACTAAATATATGGTGAATCACTATTTGAGTTGGAATGTTTCTAAACGATTTAATTTAGGCTTATTCGAATCTGTAGTGTGGACAAACTCTAATAATAGAGGATTTGATGTTAATTATTTAAATCCAATTATATTTTATCGCGCTATAGAATTTGAAACTGGTCAAGGCGCAGGAAATGCTATTGTAGGTGCTTCGGCAAAATATAAAGTGAACGATAATATTAATATTTACAGTCAATTTGTTTTAGACGAATTTTCTCTGGGAGATATAAAAGGCGGTGAAAAAAGCTGGAAGAATAAGTATGGATACCAAATAGGCGCAAAGTATTACAATGCATTTAAAGTAAACAACTTGTTTTTACAGGTTGAGTATAATCGTGTTAGACCTTATACGTATTCACATAATACTATTGTGCTTAATTATGGTTATAATAACCAATCATTAGCACATCCATGGGGAGCTAATTTTAGTGAAACAATTCTAATTGGGCGTTATAATTATAAACGATGGTATGCAGATGCTAAGGTGGTTTTTGGATTTAAAGGATTTGATTTTAATAATGGTATTGATGATTTTAGTTATGGAGGTGACGTTTTTAGAGATTATAATGAGCGTCCATTTGATACTGGAGTAGAAGTTGGTCAAGGTATAAAAACCAATATTTTCCATGCAGAATTGCAAACGGGTTATGTGGTAAATCCAGTCACAAATTTAAAGTTGTTTGCCTATGTAAGCTATCGCAATTTTAATCCTAACGCAACTACAGCTGCAACGTTTAAAAACAGTACAGTCTGGTTTAGCCTAGGCTTAAAAACCGATTTGTTTAATTGGTATTTTGATTTTTAAGTATTTTCACTCCTTCAAACTCTTGTAAAACGTTCTCCGTATTTTTTCAGAAGAAATAAAACCTGAACCATAATTTAAAGCGTCATAAGCCTCGGTAATTGTAGTGTTTGCAGCAACTTCATCTTCGGTTTTTCCTTTGTCAATCTCAGCTTGTACTTTAGTTTTTAGTGTTTCTAACATTTTTAAAAACGTTTTGTATTCGGTCTTACTAGATAAACCACCATGGCCAGGAATAATTTTGGTGCTATCATCTACAAGTATCAACCCTTTTTTAGCAGCATCTATATAGCCATTTACACTACCGCCAGAATTTAGATCTATAAAAGGGTAGCGACCATTAAAGTAGGTGTCTCCTGTATGCAAAACATTGCTATTAGTAAAATAAAGAAGTGCGTCCCCATCAGTATGTGCATTATCTACATGAAAAACAGCAATCTCATCGCCATTTATGTATAAATTCATTTTATCATTAAATGTAATAATTGGCAATGCTTCTTTAGGATTCATACTCCCATCCCTTTTAGGGGTTTCTACTAAACGTTTTCTAACATTATCATGAGCAATAATTTTTGCACCTACTTTAGCCATATTAACATTACCACCAGTATGGTCACCATGATAATGTGTGTTTACAAGAAAATTAATAGGCTTATCACTTAATTTTTTGATAGCCTCCAGAATTTTTGGAGTTAATGGCGCAAATTGATCATCAATTACAAATACACCGTCGTCACCTACA
>JAADHG010000269.1:0-1761 GCA_013151975.1 Chlorobiota bacterium
TTTATTTAGAAGAAGGGATTGCTGTTTTTAGTGTTTCTAAAAATCAAAAACCAACTACAGACACCCTTAAAAAAATTGTAACAGATGCAGGATTTACACCTAGTGGTATTGTTTTTTCTGAGAATGTATTTAAACTAAAAGATGATGAATAAATTTTATAGTATTACTTTTTTATTTGGATTCATATTATTTACTAGTTGCCAAGAAAAGCAAAAGAAGACTCCAACAGAAAGCGAGCAAACAACCGAATGGATATTTAGTAAAGAAATAAAATTAGATAATATTTCCCCTATTGGTATAGTTGGTGAAGGTGATTTTTTATGGCTCTCTGATGTAGATAATAATCGTGTTGTAAAAGTTAATTATGCAGGAAAAATTATTGAAAAACATGGAGGCTTTCAACGTCCAATGCATATAGCTATTAATGGTGCCAAAATTTATATTCCTGAATATATATCAGATACGGTTAAAATACTTGAAGACGAAAACGTTTCAGGGTATTCATTAATAGAAAAACCAGACGGGATTGGAGGTATTGCTGTTGATGGTAATACAGTGGCCATTGCCGATTTTTATACTCATAGAATCATTTTACAACAAGGAAATAAAGTAGCTATCATTGGCAAAGAAGGGCATAATGATGGTGAATTATATTATCCTACTGATGTTGACATAAAAAATGATTTAATCTATGTTGCAGATGCATATAATAATCGTGTACAAGTATTTAATTTTAAAGGGAATTATGTAAGAATGATAGGTTGGAATGAAAGCATAAAAGTAGCAACAGGGCTAAAGGTAACAGATACGCAAGTAATTGTCGCAGACTTTGATGGAAACCGAGTATTAGTCTATGATCTTTATGGTAAATTATTACAAATACTTGCAGATAAGTTCAATCAGCCAACAGATATTGAAGTTGTTGGCAATACCATGTTTGTCGTAAACTATAAAGGTAACACCATAGGAATATATAAAAAATAACATAATATTAATATGTAGTAAATACACATTCTTCTCGCATAACATATTACATCTTGCACTATTCTCAAAATAATATTCTACTGTAATTATAATTTATATATATTTAGCATTCTTTATAAATTTCCATTTAATCAAATAATAAAATGAAAAAAATTACTTGTGTTTTTACTTTAATAATTGTTTTTCAAAGTATTCTTTTTGCTCAAAATGCGCAACCAGTTTTAGTTGATACAGGAGCAGAATCTGTTGGGATGTCCACAGAGCGTATGTTACTATTAGATGAGCTTATTCAAAAGTTTATTAATGAAGGAAGCCTACCTGGTGGAGTTTTTACAATAGCTAGAAAAGGTAAAGTAGTGTATTATAAAAATTTTGGATACAGAGCATTAGATAAAAAAACCCCATATAAGAAAGACGATATTTTTAGGTTAGCATCTATGACTAAAGCATTTACTACTGTAAGTATTATGCAACTTTTTGAGAGAGGAAAATTGGGGTTGGACGATCCAATCTATTATTATATTCCAACGTTTAAAAACACGCTGGTTCTAGACCAATTCAATAATGCAGATTCGACGTATACAACCAACAAAGTAAAGAAGCCGATTACAATTAGACATTTATTAACACATACTTCGGGAATTAGCTATGGTAGTTTTAATCCAGGTAAAATTAATGCGATTTATACAAAAGCAGGAATTAGTAATTTTGGATTATCCGATAAGACTTTGACCACAAAGCAAATGGTTGATAAAATTGCTGGGGTACCATTAATTT
>JAADHG010000269.1:1851-12264 GCA_013151975.1 Chlorobiota bacterium
ATATCCTTTTCCTTCCATATTTTTGATCCATTACATATGAACGACACCTATTTTTATTTACCTAAGTCAAAGCAAGATCGTTTGGTGCCCGTTTATACTTATAATAGTGATAAAAAAATGGCCATGTCTGAGGATACCAATTATCGTACTTTATTTGATTATCCAAAAAATGAAGATAATAATCATTATGCTGGAGGTGGAGGTGTTTCTGGGACTGCTATGGATTACACAAAGTTTATTCTTGCACTTGTAAACAATGGAGAGTATAATGGTGAAAAAATACTATCTAGAAAGACCATAGACGTTATGACAGCAGATCAACTCATTTTGCAAAATATGGAAGGAAAAGGATATTCGAAGATCCCTGGAATTACTTTCGGATTAGGTTTTGCTCTTACTACTGAACAAGGTATTGCTGTGTCACCAAAATCTTCTGGTACTTTTGAGTGGGGCGGAGTTTTTAATACTAAATTTTTTATAGACCCTGAAGAGGAACTTGTTTTTGTTGGATTAACCCAAATTGTTCCGTTTCAACGCCCTGATTTTTGGGATAAATTGTATGCTATTTTATATGGAGCAATCGATGATTAATCATCGAATTATTTCAGTATTTATGGAATAATATTTTATTATTTTATAAAATAAATAGAAAGTGCACTAGCAAAGGGTACGAAAGCTAAGATAAGATATAAACATAAAATTCCCTTTAAATCTTTCATTTAGAAGATAAAAGGGAATTTAAAAATATAGATTAGTTCTTAGTTAGCCGATTTCAAAAATTCTCTAATTTTTTCAATATCATCTTTAGATATGTTTGCTCTCACTCTCATATGCAAAGCAATGGTATCCCAATCGGTATCATTATAATCTGTAGGAGATGGTGCTAAGTGGCATCTATTACAAGTTTCTCCCCATAATTGGGCACCAGATTTTTCAATTTTAAAATCATCATCAGATGCATCAGTATATTTATCCTTTGTCGATGAACAAGCAACAAAAAGTACTGTCATTAAAAATAACGATAATGTTATAATTGTTGTTTTATATATTGTTTTCATGTTTTCTAAATTTTATTAGTTAGATTAAAACCCTATTGCCCAATGGATGAAAAACCCTTTTGTATTTCCGTCTCCATCATGACCTCCAATGGTATCAGTTGTTTGATACGCTACTTTAATAAGCGATCTCCAACTTAACCAATAATTAAGACCAAATGCATATTGTTCAGCTTCACCAGCCCATTCTGCACCAACTGGTGCATTAAAGCTTGAATACCTTCCTACGAGTTCTAGTTTTCTTATAAAATCATTATCAGCCATAGTTGGTCTATAGCTTAATTGAGCATAAAACGAATTACTTTCATTATTGAAAGTATATGGCAAACCATCTTCTTCATCAATATAAGTAGCATTATCAACCTTTGAATTGTTGTATTGACTTTTAATATCTACCATACCACTAATTGCTGGTATTTGTTTTATAAAAGAAAAATCAAAAGCATATAAAAATGCACCTACATCTTGATAAACAGTATCTTTGATGCCAGTTCCATTTGTAGAATACGTAGAGAATCCAATTTCTGTTGAAGAATCTGAAAACGGAAGAAATCCTAATCTACCACCAAATGCTTTACTATTATTATTGTCTTCAAAATTACTAAAAAGTAATCTGCCAGCTTCATCAGGTTCAATGCTACCATCTTTTAATCTTGGCCCATTTGTAGAATACACAGAGTAATTTAATCTTGGTCCTCCTAGGTTAACAGAACCTCTTAACTCAAGACCAATACCAGAGCCTGGGGCAATGCCATCATGGCCAAACCCTAACGGTTTAGTTGGTAATCTATTTACCCAAGATGGGTGCAACCGTTCCATAAAGGTACCAAATGGTAATAAGAACTTACCTGCTCTTATGGTTAAGTAATCATTAGCAACATACATTACATTTGCATATTCTAATCCAACATCAAGATTATTAGCTTCTAATACAAACTCAAGTTCAGCTTCAAACAAAAGTTTATCTGAATGCTTGAATAAGAAAATAGGTGCAAATGCAGAACCAACATACGAAGATTCTGTGTCGCCATTAGTAGTAACATTATTTAAACCTGTATGGCCATAACCTCTTATCATAAATTGTGTTTTACTTGGCTTAAAACCTTTTTTTGCCAAAGCAACGTCTACCAACGAATCAATCTCACTTTGTTTAGTGTCTTGTGCCATTATATTTCCTACTAGAAAAAATAATAGCATTATTATTAGTATTCTTTTCATCTTTAATGATTTAATGTTTGTATATAATTATAATAATTATTAACATTTACTTTTTGTACCTTATTTTTTTAATGTTCTAATGTAATTTATCAATTGCCAACGCTTTTTTTCTGGAATTGAACTTTTGTAAGATGCCATAGGAGTACGTCCTTCAGTAATTTTCCAAAAAATAGCACCATCAGTTTGCGATTGTACAGCTTCACTTGTTAAATTTGCTGGTTTAGGAGTTAATCCTGCTCCTCCCATACCATCTCCTTTACCTTTCACACCATGACATACAGAGCATAATACTTTATAAAGCTTTTTACCTGAGTTTGCCGCAGTTGCATCATTTTTTAAAGGGTTAATAATTTTATCTGCACTTGCAGGAGCTACCCATTTATCTTGAACAGGAGATGTTTTAAATCCTACTAGAGCAATGAACAAAATTGCCATAAGAGTTACTATTGAAATTTCTTTTTTTGATTTCATTTTATTTTGTTTTAGTATTTATAAGTAATTATTGTAATATAACAAATATATTATTAGTACAATGCTTTAAAATTGTCTGTATTGTATCAGAATTAGTTTTAACTAATTGATAATAAGTATATTAACAACTCTTCAAATTAGAAAAATATTGTTAATCACATGTATGTCTGTAATTAAATCTGGAGGGGAATAATCTTTAAAAGGAATGATATTCTCTTTAAGATTTTTAAAGGGATTAGTATAAAAGTATGCTGGAGGATTTATAAACGCAAAAGTTATTGTTGACAATAATAAAGATTTTTTTTGCATTGTTTCATTACCTTCATGAAAAATCGCTTTTTCAATACAGCATGTTTCTTTATCAAAGCTACATTGCTTTGAAGGTAACTCTTCTTTTAGCACTAAAATTTCACATGAACTAACATTGTTAAAAAAACTTATATCTACTAATTCACTACAGCAATAATGCATGCTAAGAGAAAATGATGTAGTCGTGAAGAGCACCAATAGAGATAAAAAGATAGATACTATTTTGTTAAATAAATGTTTCACCTAAAATTTAATTATTGCTAATATTGGTCAAAATTATAATGATTGTAATATAAGAAAGATGATTTTTGTCATGTTTAGTATATTTTATTAAAATATTAAGATATGAAAATCTTAATAAAGAATTTTACTATATATTGTTTTATTCTTTCAAAATAATTAAACTGGCTTTATAACCAGTAGTAATAAGCCATTTGTTCGAGGCAATCTGATTTCCATCAGCATCAAACACTTTTAATTGTGCAGTATTAGGGCTTGAAAGCCCTTCGTTTAATGCTATAAAATTAATGGTATTAAAGCCTTCTTGTAGATCAATATCTATAACAAAAAAATCGCCTCTCAATGTAATATTCGGGTGGATAACCACATTGTTTAGCATTAATTTTACCCGATCGCCATCAACATATTCGTGATCGCGCATTTTAATAACTACAGTTTTTGAGGTTGTTTTAATGTCACCTAATGAATAGTCTTTAGCAAACCTAGAAGTATTTTTATCACCTTCTTTAAACTTTTGTTTAATCTCCCATTCTTTATCAACTAAACTGCTTTTTGCGGTAATATCTACTCCAGAGGGTTTCTTAGAAAAATCAGTTAGAGGTTTAAAATTAAAACTTGGTCTTATGTTTTTATTGGTAAGTCCTTTTATTGGAGGTAGCTTAATAGTGAAGTCTTTATTAAATTTAGCACTACTATCTATTGCTTTTATACTAATACTTTTATTTGAGTCATTTGTTTGGGCAAATAAGGTAGTACTAATACAAAGAAAAAAAAATGTACTTAGAGTAATAATTTTCATAATTGACAATTAAGCTAAAGCTTGGGGTTAAAGATATATATTTGGTTTATATTTTTTAAAACTAATCAAGATATTAACGATACTTTAAGCTATTTTATATGTCATTTACAAAAATTATTCCATTAATAGGATAATGTAGACTTTGATGCATAATTTAACGGCAATGTTTAGTAAAAACAAAAATTATTCTATTTATATTTATTTAAAATATTACAATTTAATTAAAACAATAATTTGAATACGCTTTTACATAGTTTAGCATCTCAATTAGAAGGAGAATTGCATTACGATAAAATAATGAAAGCTCTTTATGCGACTGATGCTTCTGTGTATAGAGAATTACCATTGGCTGTTGCTTTACCAAAGAATAATACCGATATACAAACTTTAATAAAGTTTGCAAATAATCACAAATGTTCACTTATCCCACGTGCTGCAGGAACATCATTAGCAGGACAATGTGTGGGTAATGGTATAGTTGTCGATATTTCTAAATACATGAACCAAATTTTAGAAATTAATACTACCGAAAATTGGATAAGGGTACAACCCGGAGTTGTAAGGGATGAGTTAAATGTATTTTTAAAACCTTATGGTTTATTTTTTGGTCCCAATACCTCTACAGCAAACCGCTGTATGATGGGAGGTATGGTTGGCAATAACTCGTGTGGTTCAACTTCCATTGTTTATGGGGCAACAAGAGACCATGTTCTAGAACTTAAAACCATTTTAAGTGATGGTAATGAAGCTGTTTTTAATGCAGTTACTGAATCTCAATACAAAGAGAAGGAAAACACAAGTACATTAGAATCTCAAATTTACAAACATATTTTTGATGAATTATCAAATTCAGAAGTACAAAAGGAAATTATTAATGAATTCCCAAAAGCATCCATAACTAGGCGTAATACAGGTTATGCGGTTGATGCATTAGTTGAAACAAATCTGTTTTCAAACTCAAATACACTATTCAGTTTTTGTAAGCTCCTATGTGGTTCAGAAGGTACTTTGGCTTTTACTACAGAAATTAAGTTGAATGTAGTACCATTACCAAAGTCTCATGATATTGTTATTGCTGCTCATTTTAATAGTATTAATGAGAGTTTAAAAGCCACAGTAATTGCTATGAAACACAACCCTACGGCTTGTGAGCTGATGGATAAAACCATTTTAGACTGTACTAAAGACAATATCTCTCAACAAAAAAACAGATTTTTTGTTCAGGACGATCCAGAATCAATTTTAATGATAGAGTTTAGAAGTGATTCACATCAGGAAGCGGAAGCTCTAGCGAATACTCTTATAAATGATTTGAAAGAAAGAGAATTAGGCTATGCGTTTCCAAAATTAACAGGACAGGATACTGCAAAAGTCTGGGAGTTACGAAAAGCAGGCTTAGGGCTTTTGGCTAATATACCAGGAGATAAAAAAGCAGTAGCATGTATTGAAGACACTGCTGTTGCTGTTGAAGAATTGCCCGAATATATTGAGGCATTTACAGCGTTATTGAAACAGTATAACCAAAAAGCGGTGTATTATGCGCATGCTGGAGCAGGAGAGCTGCACTTGCGTCCAATTTTAGATTTAAAAACATCTAAAGGTGTAGATTTATTCAGAAAAATAAGTGAAGCATCAGCTAAATTAGTTAAAACATACAACGGGTCTTTAAGTGGGGAGCATGGTGATGGTCGTGTACGTTCCGAGTTTATTCCATTAGTATTGGGTAAAAAAAACTATGACCTCTTAAAGCGCATAAAACAAACTTGGGATCCAAATAATATCTTTAATCCGGGGAAAATTGTGAATGCTTTACCCATGGATAAAATGCTTCGTTATGAGCAAGATGTAAAACTCCCGGAAATAGATTCAATATTTAATTTTGAAGATACAGGAGGCATTTTAAGAACTGCCGAAAAATGCAATGGCTCGGGTGATTGTAGAAAGCTAAACTTTGCTGGAGGCACTATGTGCCCAAGTTATAGAGCAACACGTAATGAGAAAGATACTACTCGAGGAAGAGCCAATGTGCTGCGCGAGTTTTTAACACAGAACACCAAATCAAATCCGTTTAATCATCCAGAGATTAAAACAGCAATGGATTTGTGTTTGTCCTGCAAAGGATGCAAGTCTGAATGTCCTTCAAATGTTGATATGGCAACTTTAAAAGCTGAATTTTTATATCAATACTATAAAAGTAATCCAATCCCATTACGATCTAAACTAATTGCAAATAATGCAAAACTGAATAGTTTAACATCTCACTTTTCAAGTTTTCACAATGTGCTCATAAAGCAAGCTTGGTTTAAATATCTTCTAGGGTTTGCTAAAAAACGTTCGCTCCCTAAATTAGAGAAACAAACATTTAGAAATTGGTTTAAACAGCATAATCAAGACAATCAGCCTAGAAAAGTATATCTATTTTGCGACGAGTACACTAATTATTATGACGTAGAAATTGGTAAAAAGGCAGTCTTGCTTCTTAATAAATTGGGTTACGAAATACAAATAGTAAAACACCCAGAAAGTGGAAGAGCATATATTTCCAAGGGATTTTTAGAGCAAGCAAAAAAAATAGCAATACAAAACGTTTCTATTTTTAAAGATATAATCTCTGAAAAAACTCCTCTAATAGGTATAGAACCTTCTACCATACTTGGCTTTAGAGACGAGTATCCAAAATTGGTTTCAAAAAACGAAAAGCTTAACGCTGAAGATTTAAGCAAAAATGTGTTTATAATTGATGAATTTATTTCTAATGAAATAGATAAAGGTAATATTGATGCTTCACAATTCTCAGATAAACACGTACATATTATATTACATGGTCATTGCCATCAAAAAGCATTATCTACAGTAGATTACACAAAAAGTATTTTAGAGTTACCTCATAATTACAATGTAGAGGTATTGCCTACAGGTTGTTGTGGAATGGCAGGTTCTTTTGGTTACGAAAAGGAGCATTATAGTTTAAGTATGGATATTGGTAATATGGTTTTGTTCCCACGTATAAAAGCTTCTAAAAGTAGCTCTATTATTGCCGCTTCAGGAACAAGTTGTAGGCATCAAATTAAAGATGGCACTCAAAAAGTGGCATTACATCCCATAGAAATATTATACCACGCACTGAAAGGATAAAGACATATAGTCAGGATATTTACTTATCTTTATTGGTAACATTTGTTACTGACTAGCGTGACATGCATACCTATATTTGCCTCAATTAATTTACAAATGAAACATTCATTGCTAGAATAATCACACAATGGAATGACTATATGAATGTTACAGATAATATAAAAAATAATAAATATTTGCAGATGAAAACAAACATCTATATTTTAGTTTTAACTTTTTCGCTAATAACCAATATGTTAAATGCGCAAGAAGTTATACCTATCACAAAGGCAGATGTGTTACGTAAAGTTTCAGAGAATAACACTGCTATTAAAATTTCTGAGCAAGAGTTTATCCAAGCAAAAGCAGACTATAGACAAACAAACGCTGTGTTTTTGCCAAATATTTCTGTATCACACACAGGAATTGTGACAACAAATCCACTAATGGCTTTTGGTTCAAAATTGAATCAAGAGATTTTAACTGCAAGTGATTTTAATCCAGATTTGTTAAATAATCCTTCACAAATAAAGAATTTTGCAACGCGATTTGAAATACAACAGCCTTTAATAAATGTTGATGGTATATACCAGCGAAAAGCGGCAAAAACAAAAATGGACGCCATGGCTTTACAAACCGAGCGCACAAATGATTATTTAATATTTGAAGTTGATAAAGCATACATGCAATTACAATTGGCTTATAAAGCAGTTGATGTTTTAGAGAAAACTTTAGAAGCAGCTAATGCAAATAAAAAAATTGCAGACAATAGTTTTAAGCAAGGGTATTTGCAACGTGCAGATGTTTTAGCCGTTGAGATTAGAGTAACCGAAGTTAAAAACCAATTGCAAACCGCAAAAAGCAATGTAAAAAATGCTTCTAATTACCTGTCGTTTTTAATGAACGATTCAAGCAATACTATCTTAATGCCTTCGGATAGCTTAACGGTTTCTATGTTGCGTTTAGACGATAAAAAAGTATCAGAAAATAGAGCAGATATTAAAGCCATGCAATTGGCGTCTGGAGCTTACGAAAGTATGTATAAAGCTGATAAAATGACATTTTTACCTACTTTAAATGCTTTTGGAAGTTATGAATTGTATGATGATAAAGTGTTTCAAGGTGCTGCAAACGGATATGTAGTTGGCGCACAACTAAAATGGAATATTCTAGAAGGCACAAAGCGATTTGGGAAGACACAAAAAAGCAAAGCAGAATACGATAAATCCAAGTTAGAATATGAACAATATGTATCGCAAAGTAATTTGGAATTTAACAAGGCAAAACGAATGCTTTTAGATGCGAAAAACAGGTTAGAATTAACAAAACTAGCTTTAGAACAATCGAAAGAATCTTTAAGAATCCGAACTAACAGATTTAAAGAAGGGATGGAAAAAGCGTCTGATTTGTTGTTAGCTGAATCACAGTATGCTCAAAAACAGTTACAATATTATCAAACCATTTTTGAATATAATTATGCTCAAGCATATTTGCAATTTTTAACTAAAGAATAACTTTATAGTAAAAAATCATAACCAAGATAAATTTACACAATGAAAAACATATATAAACTAACATTTTTAATAGTAACGCTTTCACTAAGCAGTTGTGGGAATGGAGATGAAACAGCAGTAGTAGATACAGCCGCTCCAATTACTGTAACTATTAATAAAGTAACGACCAATGGCAATAACCCATTTTTAACAGTAAGCGGAAAAATACAAGCATCAAACAGTGCTAATTTAAGTACGCGTATAATGGGTTTTGTGAACAAAATCTATGTAAACGTCGGCGACAAAGTAAACAAGGGACAATTACTATTAACTGTTAATAATACTGAATTGCAAGCGAAACTTGCTCAGGTAAACGCAAGTATTACTGAAGCAAATGCAGCATATAACAATGCAGAAAAGGACTATAATCGTTTTAAAAATTTATTTGCTGAAAGTAGTGTGTCTCAAAAGGAAATGGACGACATGACAGCTAATTTTGAAATGGCAAAAGCACGATTAGAAGCAGCTAACCAAATAAAAAACGAAGTAAATGCTCAATTTGCATATACTAATATTAAAGCCCCTTTTGCAGGAGTAGTTACAAACAAGTTCATAAAAGAGGGAGATCTAGCAAGCCCAGGAGTACCTTTAATTGCTGTAGAATCTATCGGGAAATTTGAAGTTACTGCAATGGTTCCTGAAAATGAAATTTCACAAATTAAATCGGGAGTTGAGGTTGCTGTAAATGTAAAGTCAATTAAAGAAACTATTACAGGAACAGTAACAGAGGTTAGTAGCTCTGCAAAAAATACAGGCGGACAATATTTGGCAAAAATAGCTTTAGATAAAACAGACAAGCACATATTGTCAGGTATGTTTGTCACTGTTCAGTTTCCTGTTGAAAAGACCAAAGCAAAAAACAATACTGTTTTGGTTTCAACAGGCGCATTAGTACATAATGGTCAATTAACTGGAATTTATACTGTAAGTCAAAGCAGTACAGCAGTATTACGTTGGTTACGCTTAGGCAGAACCTTTGGTGACCAAGTGGAAGTGTTGTCGGGTTTAAATGCAGATGAATCGTATATAGTTTCTGCTGATGGGCGACTTTATAATGGAGTAAAAATTTCAATTAAATAACACAATTAACGCGTTAGGGATAGCAGCGACATCCTTTTTATGTTTGTTCGAGTGAATTTGTAAAACAAATTTTTATCGAGAACAAGTAAAAAGATACAGCGAATAGCCTGTAAAAACGCCCAAAAAGATATTAAACATGAAAGATGGTTTAGCAGGAAAAATTGCCAAAAACTTTATAAGCTCAAAACTTACTGTGCTTTTAATGATTGTTTTTATGGTAATTGGTGTATACAGTTCTTTTTTAATTCCTCGAGAGGAAGAACCGCAAATTGATGTACCAATGGCCGATATTTTTGTCGGTTACCCTGGTGCAAGTCCAACAGAGGTTGAGTCTAGAGTTGTTAAGCCACTAGAAAAGATTATTTCCAATATTAAAGGTGTAGAATACGTGTATTCTACGTCTATGAAAGAACAGGGAATGGTGATTGTACAGTTTTATGTTGGTGAAGATATTGAACGCTCGTTTGTAAAACTATATAACGAAATCTTTAAAAACATGGATAAAATGCCACAAGGCGTTACGATGCCTTTGGTAAAAACGCGCGCCATTGACGATGTGCCAATGTTGGGATTG
>JAADHG010000267.1:0-6206 GCA_013151975.1 Chlorobiota bacterium
TCATTTACACGGAGTGCTAAATTTTTCTCTAATTCTTTATCTAAACGTTCTTTGATATGACGAGAGGTTACAAACTTTCCGTCTTTACCAAAGAATGGTGAATCGTTAATGGTAAACAACATGCTCATTGTTGGCTCATCAATGGCAATTGTTTTAAGTCCTTCAGGGTTCTCAATATCAGCAATCGTATCGCCAATCTCAAATCCTTCTAAACCTACAAGGGCACAAATATCTCCCGCCTGAACTTCATCAACTTTTTTACGTCCTAAGCCTTCAAAAATATGCAGTTCTTTAATTTTTGATTTCACTGTACTCCCATCACGTTTTACCAAAGACACTTGCATTCCTGGTCTTAATTCACCACGTTGTAAGCGTCCAATAGCTATTCTACCTGTAAATGAAGAATAATCTAAGGAGGTAATTAGCATTTGTGTAGTACCTGCTTCAATTTTTGGTGAAGGAATATGCTCTATAACCATATCTAATAATGGTTCTATATTATCTGTTTGGTCTTGCCAATCTTCACTCATCCAGTTATGCTTTGCAGAACCGTAAACTGTTGGGAAATCTAGCTGCCATTCTTCAGCACCAAGTTCAAACATCAAATCAAAAACAGCTTCGTGTACTTCTTCTGGTGTACAGTTTTCTTTATCAACTTTATTAATAACAACACAAGGCTTTAAACCTAAGTCTAAGGCTTTTTGCAATACAAAACGTGTTTGTGGCATTGGGCCTTCAAAAGCATCAACTAATAACAAAACACCATCGGCCATATTAAGTACACGCTCTACTTCTCCACCAAAATCGGCGTGACCAGGTGTATCTATAATATTAATTTTTGTGTCCTTATAGGTTACTGAAACATTTTTAGAGGTAATAGTAATCCCTCTTTCACGTTCTAGATCGTTACTGTCAAGAATTAAATCTCCAGTATTTTCATTATCACGAAATAACTGGCAATGGTACATAATCTTATCTACCAAAGTAGTTTTACCATGATCTACGTGTGCAATAATTGCAATGTGTGCAATAATTGCAATGTTCTTAATTTTAGTCATCTACTGTCCCTTTTAAAAGCGTGCAAAGGTACGTTATATTTTGCTATTTATACTGTTTATTGAATTATTATGCAACACATAGTTAAATATTTGTTATAATTGAATTCTTCTAGAATAAGCTAATACCTTTATCGTTCTATTAAAAGATTAGTGGCAAAAATTCATTCTTTCATAATGAACAGTTTACATCTAATCCTTAAAATAAATTAGATGAAGACGATTATAAGATATTCAAAGTTTACTCCATATCTTTATTTTATTGTTGTAATAGCCTTTTGGTTTACAGGAGTAAATAAAAGCGAAGGTCTTACCGCTTATCCTATATTAATTTTTGGAGTACCTTTTTTATGGCAAATCATTAAACCTAATAAGAAGCTCAACTTCACTTTAGGAATAACTTTTGTTTGCTTGTCTTCATACTTAATTTTAGCTTATCTATCAGATCTCTTTAATATTGCTTCCATATCAATTATCAAAGAGTTTATTTTTTATGGAAGTATCTTTGTTGGCTTAAATTTCTTTATGTCTGTTTGGATTATTAGAAATAGTATAAAAACAAGCTTTTAAAATGTTTATCTTTGCTGCTTAAAATTAGTTGTTAAGCACATGATTCTTCAAGATATTCCCAAGATAAAGCATACAAATTCAAATAATTTTTTTCTATTAGCAGGTCCATGTGCTATAGAAAGTGAAGATATGGCAATGCGTATTGCTGAAAAAATTGTAGCTATTACAGATGCACTTGAAATTCCCTTTATATTTAAAGGAAGTTTTAAAAAAGCAAATCGAAGCCGGATTGATAGTTTTACAGGAATTGGTGATGAAAAAGCTCTTAAAATTCTTAGAAAAGTTTCAGAAGCATTTGATGTACCAACAGTAACAGACATTCATGAAGTTTCTAATGCAACACTTGCTGCACAGTATGTAGATGTGTTACAAATCCCTGCTTTTTTAGTGCGACAAACCGATTTGGTAGTTGCAGCTGCTAAAACAGGAAAAGTAGTAAATCTTAAAAAAGGACAATTTATGAGTCCTGAAGCTATGAAGCATGCCGTTCAGAAAGTAAAAGATGCTGGAAATAACAAAGCATGGATAACTGACAGAGGTACTATGTTTGGCTACCAAGATATGATTGTAGATTTTAGAGGCATACCCACTATGCGTCAATATGCACCTGTAGTTTTAGATGTAACACATTCATTGCAACAACCAAATCAAACTAGTGGTGTTACAGGAGGGCGACCAGATATGATTGAAACTATTGCAAGAGCAGGAATTGTTAATAATGTAGATGGTTTATTTATTGAAACACACTTTGATCCTGCTAATGCCAAAAGTGATGGTGCAAATATGTTGCACCTAGATTATTTACAAGGTTTGCTGAGTAATTTGGTTGCTATAAGAAAAACTATTCAATCATTTTAATTCAATTAATTATCAATCTCTTTAAAATAAAGTATTCAATTTTTAAGGAATACTTTATTTTTCGTCTAAAGCTAAGTGAAATAAACCCTTCACTCTCTATAGACTATGAATTATCCTTTTATTAAATCAATACCTTTTATATTTTCGTTATTATTCGCATTACAACTATCGGCACAAAATACAGTCCTTAAAAAATACACATCATCAAACAAAGGTAAATTCTTTATAAGTTGGGGAGGAAATAGGGAATCTTACTCAAAATCTGATATTACATTTAAGGGTGAAGATTATCGTTTTACTATTAAAGATGTCTCCGCTCACGACAAACCCAAAGGCTGGCATATAGACTATATTAATCCTACACGAATAACGATTCCACAAACAAATATTAAATTAGGTTATTTTATTTCTGATCACTACAGCGTTTCTATAGGCGTTGACCACATGAAATATGTTATGAATAGAAACAAAACTAAAACTCTGGATGGTTTTATTAATTTACCAGATAATGAAGCAGGTAGTGTATACAATGGCGTTTATAACAATGAATCCTTTTTTGTGTCAGAAGAGTTTTTAAAATTTGAACATACCAATGGTCTTAATTATATATATTCAGAATTTGCACGTTATGATGATATCTCATCAATATTCAATATTCATAATACTGACAAAATTCAAATAAATATTACTGAAGGTGTTGCAGCTGGAGTTTTGTATCCTAAATCTAATACAACGCTTTTAAGTAAAGACAGATATGATGAATTTCACCTTGCAGGCTATGGATTATCAGTAAATGTTGGTCTTAATTTTACATTCTGCAAACACTTTTTTATTCAAACTGATTTAAAAGGAGGATATATTAACATGAACGATATAAGAACAACAAGCGACACATCAGAAAGTGCTTCACAACATTTTTGGTTTTTACAGCGTGTCGTTTCTCTAGGTGGGATTTTTAGAATTTAATCTTTGGATTCCAAGCTTTTCTACTCTTATCCAATAAAATTGATGCTTCTTTAAGTATATCAACAAATTGTAATTCATTAAACTCTTCAAGACTTTTAATCTGTATAGACCTAACCTGTTTACGCTTATTATAATCTTTTAATTCAGGAAAATCTCTCTCTAAAAACACACCTTGTACAAAAGCAATATCTACAAAATTAGTGCCTTTTAAAATATTCATATAACATAAAGGTTTTTTGTTATAATGATAAAACGGGATACCATAATTATACTTTTCCTCCACATTTGGTAATGTTTTTAAGATAACATTCCTTACATGCAACATAATGGATTGATAGGGTTCTCGCTGATTTAATAAATATTCTTCTACTGGTTTCAATGGTATAAATTTTTAAATTATAAATTTAAAAGAAAATCAACTAACTTCGTAAACATTCCAAAAATTTACAACATTCTTAATCTATTTAAGAAAAATTTGAAAATGAATTATAAAAACATACTCCTTTCCCTTATATCAATTTCGTTATTTTTTTCTTGCACAACAAAACAGATTTACAATGATGCCCTTATCATTAAAGGAGGTACTATCATAGATGTTTCAAACAATGGCACATCGTTAAATGACCTTACTAATAAAGCTATCATCATTAAGGCAGACACTATTTTTAAAATTATTGAAAAGTCTTCACTTTCAAATAAACAAGAAAATATTATTGATGCAACAGGAAAATATATTTTACCTGGTTTAACAGATGGTTTTGCCGTGATTAATAATCAAAATTATGCCAACGCCTTTTTATATATGGGAATTACCGATGTTATTGGTGTAGAAAGTTTTAGAAGAGGGAAATTTTATCACAATGCCAATCCTTCTCCTAATGTGCATATGCTAGAATCTGTCGGTGATGAACCTATAACAAATAAACAACTATTAGATAGTATTCATAAGCTTCATAGTAACGGTATTGAAGTCTTACTAATGATGTATAAACTCACTCCAGAGCAACTAGAATTAGCATTTAATGAAGCCAAAAAACTAGGTATGGGAACTATAGGTGAACTCGGATTTACATCCTATAAAAAAGGCATAGATTTAGGTGTTGATGCTTTTGTACATACCACGCGATATTCACTGGATGTGGCACCAGACTCTATGGCTATAAAAGTAGCTGAACAACCCTTTAGTAACGATTTAGGAAGCCCCAAATGGCGTTATTACCAATACTTAACAAACCTCAAAAAAGATGACAAAGCCTTACTACAACATGCTAAGAATCTAGGAAATTCTAACTCATATATAATGCCAACCTTTGGATTGTTATATATTGATATGCCTTTTAGTAAAAACCCTTGGAACGAAAAAATAGCTGCCATTATTGATAGTAGCGATGTAAATCGTCCCGCAGATAAAATTACAGGAAAACACAATTATCCTCCAGAAGAATTAGCAGCTTATCAAAAATTAGGATATAATGAACTCATGATTGAGAAAACTTATTACGAAAATGGGGCTCATTATATTTCTGGAAGCGGTACCGATGTTTGGGGTACTATGCCTGGGATTTCATTACATCAAGAACTGGAAGTCTTATCTCGAACAGGTTTAACAAATAGAGAAGTTTTGGCCACAACAACCTCAAATTTTAATGCCGCATTTGGTTTAAAATTTGGAAGATTAGAATCAGGGTTTAAAGCCAATATTTTAATTCTTGATGACAACCCATTAGATGATATAAAAAATCTTAAAGGAAAAAAAATAGTAATTCTTAATGGCAAACAAATTGATGTTGATGCGTTACTTAATCTCTAACCTTACCACTAAACACACTTGCTTTAGAATTATAAGGATTTCCTGAAGCACGTCTAAGTAATACCACTTGACCACAATGCCAAACGGCGTCTTCTATTGGACCATTTAATTGATTCCAAAATGGAAACCCAGAGGTATTCTCACCACGTTTAAATATAATTTTGAACTCTGAAATATCATCACTTTGTCTTAAAATATCAGCGGCTGTTTTTATATATTCTAAGGTTTTTTTTCGTTTTTCAGCAAATGTCAATTCTTCGTCTTGGTTTCCATCATTAGGTCGTTTTAAAGTAGAGTTTACAATAACTCTGCACAAACCATAAATATGATCGATCGTTTCCCCTGTAGTTCTACTATCCTCACTAGGTTTATAGGCTAAATCTTCAGCACGTAAGCCTTCCGTAACCCAATAATATCTAAAACCTAAACCATCAACCATTCTAGCAGCAACAGTACCCGCTGTATAGGTTTTGGAATACTCAGGTAATTCGTAATAAGGAAGTGATTTATCTTGTGCTTGTGATACTCTCATCATACTAAGTGAAATTAGTAATATTACAAATTTAGATTTCATTTATTCCTTTATTTAATAGTTAAAATGATATTCTANCTAATTAGAATTCACGCCATACTTATCATACAAATACACTAAAGCAGTAATAGCTGCAGCTCCAAGCTCTAATTCGCGCTTATTAATAGCATCAAAAGTATCAGTAGCAGCATGATGATAATCAAAATAGCGTTGTGAATCAGGACGTAATCCTGCCAATACAATATTTTTATTTTTAAGCGGTCCAATATCTGCGCCACTTCCTCCTCTATCAAAAAAATGGATTAAATAAGGTTCGAATAACGATTTCCATGCCAATACTTGCTTAAAATTTGCGTCATTTGTATCAAAAGAAAATCCTCTTGGCGAAAATCCGCCTGAGTCACTTTCAAGTGCA